>JBIKYW010000467.1:0-3284 GCA_044355055.1 Planctomycetota bacterium
GGGCGACGCGAGCAGGCGGGCGTGCAGCCGCGGAGACGAGCGCACGAGGCACCAGCTCGCGAGCAGCAGGAACGGCGTCGTCGGCAGGAGCGGCAGGAACAGACCCGCCGTGGCCAAGCCGACGAACAGGGTCGCTGCGGTGAGGTAGAGGGCGCGCATGCCAGGCTCAGATTGTCGTCTCTACCACGCCCAGCTCCAAGCTCCCCTCCGGCGACCTGTAGGAGCGCCGCGTCGGACCCGCTACTAGGATTTCGTCCCCGCCATGCTCCTCCCGCTGCTGTTCCTCGCGTTCCAGAGCGCCCCCGCCGAGCCCGAGCGGCAGATCCACTGGCAGCGCAGCCTCGAGGATGCGCAGTGCCAAGTCGCCCGAGACGGCCGGCCGCTGCTCGTGGTGATCAACGCGGATGGCGAGTCCGCGAGCGAGCGCATCGTGAGCGAGCGCTATCGCGATCCGCGTTTCGTCGCGCTCACCCGCTCGTTCCACTGCGTGGTCGGGTCGTACTTCCGCCACACTCCGCGCGACCACGATTCGCAAGGGCGGCGCATCGAGTGTCCGCGGCTCGGAGAGGTGACCTGCGGCGAGCACATCGCGCTCGAGCCCGTGCTGCACGATCTCTACTTGCTCGGCGAGCGCATCGTCGTCGACGACGGCGTGGTGCAGCGCATCTCGCCGCGCCATGCGCTCGTTCTCGCCGATGGCAGCAAGGAGTTCGATCTCTTCTTGCTGTTCGACTTTCGCACGCTCGACGAGCGACTCGCGCAGGCGGCGGCGCGCTGGCCGGAGAGCTCCGCCGACGCGGATTCCAGCGCGAGCGATGCGTCGATTCACCGCGTGCGGCTGTCGCGCGAAGAGCTCGCTGCGCACGCAGAGCCGCAGGCGTGGCTCGAGGGTGCTCTCGCTCGTCCTTCGATCGACCGCGGCATCGCGGACGAGCTGTGGCGCGTGCTGCCGCGGCTCGACACGCGCGATCCTGCGGTACAGATCCAGCTCTTCGATCTCGGTGCGCGCAGCGGCACGACGGCGACGATCGCCTCCGCTCTGCGCTCGCTCGCGCTCGACTGGCACGCGCATCCCGAGCTCACGGTGCCCGGGATCGTGGCGCTCGGCTGGGACGATGTGTCGCTGCGCACGTTGGCTCTCTCGCACGCCGTGCTAGGCAGCGAGCTGCACTGCGCCGCGGTCCGCCGTGCGCTCGACGCGCGCGTCGGGCCCAGTGCGTGGCCACCGGCGTTCGACGTGTTCGCGCGCGGGCTGCCGCAGCGGGAGGCTCAGCGCGAGTCGAAGCGCAAGCCGCCGCTCCCGCCCGCGGAACAGCTGGAGTTGGAACTCGAACAGACGGACGATCGACTCTCGCGCGATCGTTCGAGCGCGACGGCGCAGCTCGAGCTCGGGCGAGCGGCGCTGATGCTCGCGCGCTCGCGGATGCAGAGCGGCGGTTCCGGCATCGAATTGCTGCTTCAGGACGCGAAGTTGGCGCTCGCAAAGGCTCAGGAGTCCCGCCCCGAAGACGTCCTCTTGATGCTCGACCGCGCGCGCGTCGCGAACTATCTCCAAGAGTTCGAGGAGCAGGAGCGGCTCGCGCTCGCCGCGCTCGCCACACGCAAGGTCGACCTCGCCGGCGGGCCGCTCGACGACGACATGACGGAGGCGGCGCGCTGGCTCGGCGACGCTTGTGCGCGCCTGCTCGGCGCTCGCGCGGCGGGCGATGTGCGGATTGCAGCGAACGGGATGCGCAACGGCGCGCTCGCCTTGTCGCAGGCCGCGTTCGGACCCGAGCACGACGCGACCGACTGGCTGAGCCTCGCGTCGTTCTACGGTGCGCTCGGTCGCCAGCGCGAGCGCGTCGAACTCGCGTATGCCGGCCTGTTCGAGTACCCCGTCGATGTCGCACTCCGAAATGAGCTCGCGGCCGCGTGTTGGGCGCTCGGAGAGCCGCAGTTGCTCGTCGAACGCAGCGAGGCGCTCGCGCGCGCACACGCCCTTCAGGGCTGGCCGGAGCTCGACTGGTACGTCGGCTATGCGCACGTGCTGCACGCCGAGTGGCAGCGCCGCGGCTCGCGCAGCGACGAGGCCGTCGCGAGCTACGAGCGCGCAGAGGCTGCGTTCCGGCGCGCCAGCGACTCGCCGTTCCGCGAGTCCTGTGACCACTATCTCGCGTTGTGCGCGCTCGGCCGCGGGTTCGCGCACCTCGCTGCAGATCGGCGCCCCGAGGCGGCACGTTGCTTGACGGAGGCCGTGCGGCGTCGTCCCGAGATCTTTGGCGTGCGCGACGGTCTCGATCGGGAAGGCGTGGACCTCGTCGACGCCGTGCTCGAGTGGCGCACGAGCGGCACGAGCCCCGTGAATGCGAGGGAGCTCGTCGAGGACCTCGCGCGCGAGTGGAAGGGCGAGTCGGCGCGCTCGGAGCTCGGCGCCTCGCGCTGGGTGAGCGCGATCGCGGATGCCGAGCTGCGCGAGGCGCTGCGCGCGTTCGGACGCGGCGCGCCATCCGAGGGTTTTGCGTACTTGAGCGTCGCGCTCGACGCCGCGGTGCGCGCCGACTCGATCGAGGCCAGCGAGACGAACGCCCGTGCGCGCGCGCAGGTGCTCACCATCTGGGCCGAGCGCGAGCTGGCGCTCGGCGAGGCTGGGGCGCGCGAGTCGGCGGACTCGAAGCTCCGCACGGCTGCCGAGCTGCTCGGCTGGCCCGAAGCACCCGAGGAGCCCGCGGAGTCGCTCGCAGCGCGGCTGCGCGCGTCTCTGGGACCGGCGCGGCCGGTGTTCCGGCCCGGGCGCTGAGCTCGGGCACGTTTCGCTTTCGTTTTCGCGTTCCGAGCGAGCGGCTTGGGGGGCTTGGAACGCGGCCGATTGCGCTCTAAGAAACGGACAGTTCGGTCTTCGCCCCCGAAAAAAGGCGATTTTCCCTTCGCTCGCGGCGATCGATCGGGCATCTTCCTTCTGTCGCTCGCGCTCCGAGGAGCTTGCTTCGAGCTCTGCGGTGCGCGGGTTGCGAGTTGCGCCGCGCCACGGCCAATCGGAATCGACCTGCCGGTCTTCCATGGTTTCGTGGCGCCGAATGCGAGCTCGCCTTCGATCTTCTGCTTGGCTCCAAGTCGCAGTCACGGACCGCGGCCTGGGTGATCCAAGACCCTTGTTTCGGCACCCCACAGGGTGCGTCAGGCCACCGCACGGGCCGCGTGCTCGGACGGTGAACATCCTCGGGCGCTACGTGCCGCCCGACGACCGCCGCGCGCATCCACGGTGACCCCGCTCCGGCGATGGCCCACTCGGGCCTCCGGGGACG
>JBIKYW010000468.1:0-3279 GCA_044355055.1 Planctomycetota bacterium
CGACCGCCGCGCAAGAACTCGCGTTCACGCTCGCCAACGGCATGGAGTACGTGCGCCGCGGTAAGGCGGCGGGGCTAGACGTCGACGACTTCGCGCCGCGGCTCTCGTTCTTCTTCGACAGCCACCTCGACTTCTTCGAGGAGATCGCCAAGTTCCGCGCTGCACGCCGCATTTGGGCGCGCAAGATGCGCGACACGTTCGGCGCGAAGGATCCGCGCTCGTGGATGGTGCGCTTCCACACGCAGACTGCGGGCGTTTCGCTCACGGCGCAGCAGCCGGAGAACAACATCGTGCGCACCGCCTTCGAGGCTCTCGCGGCGGTGCTCGGCGGCACGCAGTCACTGCACACCAACTCGATGGACGAGACGCTCTCGCTCCCGACCGAGAAAGCCGTGAAGATCGCGCTGCGCACGCAGCAGATCATCGCGGAGGAGACCGAGGTCGCGCACGTGATCGACCCGCTCGGTGGCTCCTACTACGTCGAGGCGCTCACGAACCGCCTCGAAGCCGAGGCGGAGCGCTACTTCGCGGAGATCGAGCGCCGCGGTGGCGTCGTTCCGGCCACGGAGCAGGGCTACATCCAGCGCGAGATCCACCGCTCGGCGATCGCGTACCAAGCTGCGATCGAGCGCGGCACGAAGAAGGTGGTCGGAGTCAATTGCTACGTCGAGGACGAGAAGGGCCCGACGATCGAGCTGCACAAGATCGACCCGGCCGTGGAGCGCGAGCAGCACGAGCGCCTCGCCAAGCTGCGCAGCTCGCGCGATGCGGCCAAGGCGAAGCGTGCGCTCGACGACATTCGCGACGCATGCAAGGGCACAGACAACCTGCTCGAGCGCTTCGTCGCGGCCGCGCACGCGGACTGCACGCTCGGGGAGATCGCCGACGTGCTGCGCGCGGAGTTCGGGCAGTACAAGGAACCCAAGATCCTCTAGCCCCTTCGTCATGGCGAAGTCCTCGAATCCTCTGATGCAGATCGTCACGCTCGCGCTGATCGTCCCCGCGATGGTGACGGTCGTCGTGGGCATCGACTTTCTGCTCGACGGGCTCGGCATCGACCTGATCGAGATCAACCTGCCGCGGCGCGGCCTGTGGGGATTGTTCATCGGCGCGTGCTGCCTCGGCACGGGCTGGATCGCAAAGCAGGGCCTCGCGGCCCTCTGGAAGAAGCTCTAGCGAGATGCAAATGACCACGAAGAAGATCCGAGTCCTCGTCGGCAAGCCCGGCCTCGACGGCCACGACCGCGGCGCCAAGACCGTCGCGAGTGCGCTGCGCGACCATGGCATGGAGGTGATCTACACCGGCCTGCACCAGACGCCCGAGGCGATCGCCGAGATCGCCGCGCAGGAGGACGTCGACGTGGTGGGCCTCTCGATCCTCTCGGGCGCGCACATGGCGCTCTTCCCGCGCGTGCGAGCCGAGCTCGTCAAGCGCGGCATGGAGCACGTGCTGCTCACCGGCGGCGGCATCATTCCGATGGAAGACATGGCCGCGCTCGAAGCGCAGGGCTACGCAAAGCTCTTCGGTCCGGGTACGCGCACGGAAGAGATCGCGATCTGGATTCAGGGCGAGATGCAGAAGCGCTGGAAGTCCGAAGGAGCGCAGTGAACATGAGCGACATCAACACGCAACGCGACATCCTCACGATCGAAGAGGCGGCCGAGCTGCTCGGCGTCAGCGTCAAGACGTTCAACAAGGTCCTACACTCGCAGAACCTGCCCGCGCGCAAGATCGGACGCGAGTGGAAGTTCTCTCGCGCGGCGCTGATCGAGTGGGTCGGCTCGGGCCGCAGCAAGGACTTCTACCAAGGGCAGGGCGAGGACGACGACGAGACGCCGTCGGGCCCGGCTGGGGAGAAGGCGCGTCGCACGGCGGGCTGGAAGATCGAGTACTAAGCGAGCATCGGAGTCACCATGGCTGGCATCACTGTTCCCGAAATCCGTCACGGACTCGACCTCTCCGAGCAGCAGCTCATGATCCGCGACATGGTGCGCGACTTCGCGCGCACCGAGGTCGCGCCGATCGCCGCGGAGATCGACGAGTCGCATCGCTTTCCCGTCGAGACGTGGAAGAAGATCGTCGAGCTCGGTCTGCCGGGCATTCCGTTCAGCGAAGCGGTCGGCGGTTCCGGTGGCGACACGCTGTCGTACTGCTTGGCCGTCGAAGAGCTCGCCAAGGTCTGCGGCTCGACGGGCTTGACGCTCGCCGCGCACGTGTCGCTTGGCACGTGGCCGATCTACGCCTTCGGCATGCACCTGCGCGAGCAGTACGTGCCGGGCTTGATCCGCGGCGACCACATGGGCGCCTACGGTCTCACCGAGCCCAACGCGGGCTCGGACTCGGGTGGAACTCAGACCACCGCCGTGGACGAGGGCACCCACTGGCGCCTCAACGGCCGCAAGTGCTTCTGCACCAACGCGAACTACGCGGGCACCTTCATCGTCACCGCTGTGACGACGCCGGGCATCGGCGCGAAGGGCATCAGCGCCTTCGTCGTGCCCAAGGGCATCGACGGCTTCTTCCTCGAGCCCGGCGAGCACAAGCTCGGCATGCGCGGCTCCGACTGGGGCAGCCTCGTCTTCCAAGACGCGCGCATTCCCAAGGACCACCTGCTCGGGCCGACCGGCGAAGGCTTCAAGACCTTCATGAAGACGCTCGACGGCGGTCGCATCTCGATCGGCGCGCTCTCCTTGGGCATCGCCGAGGGCGCCTACGAGTGCGCGCTCAAGTACGCGAAGGAGCGCGAGGCGTTCGGAGGCACGCTGTCGGACCTGCAGGCCGTGCAGTTCAAGCTCGCGAACATGGCGCTCGACATCGAGGCGTCTCGGCACCTCGTCTACCACGCTGCGCGCCTGAAGGACATGGGTCTGCCGTACTCGAAGGAAGCCGCGATGGGCAAGCTCCTCGCGAGCGAGTGCGCGATGCGCGTGACCTACGAGGCGATCCAGATCTACGGCGGCATGGGCTACAGCCGCGAGTACCCCGTCGAGCGCATGTGGCGCGATGCCAAGCTGTGCGTGATCGGCGAGGGCACGAGCGAGATCCAGCGCCTGATCATCGCGCGCAACATCCTCAAGTAGGCGACGCGTGGGCCTAGCACCTGCGTCGACCGTCGCTCCCGCCTACCGCGCGCGTTCGTTGCGCGCCGGTGACTGGGAGGTCACGGAGCTCACGGACGGGCATCTGCGGCTCGACGGCGGCGCGATGTGGGGCGTAGTGCCCGCGACGATGTGGCGCGCGATGACGCCGCCGGATGCGGAGAACCGCATCCTGATGGC
>JBIKYW010000469.1:0-3276 GCA_044355055.1 Planctomycetota bacterium
CGGCACGTTTTCGTCGAGCAGGAAGACCGCCGTCGCATCGTCGTAGTCGCAGGTGATCGGGTTGCCGAGCGACGTCAACAGCGGGTTGGCGATCGCGCCACCCTTCTCGACTTCGATGACGACGAGGTCGAAGGTGTTGAGCGTCGTGTCGAGGTTTTGAACCAGACCTTCGAGCTTGACGCTGTAGACCACGTTGTCATCGGGTCCTTCGACCTCGATGCGGCTGGCAAGGATGCCGCCGTTCACGATGCTGCCGTGCACCTCGACGCTGGTCACGTTCGAAGTGAGCGCCGCGAAGAAGGCACCGACGTTAGCGAAGGCCAAGCCGCTGTCATCGAACGTGACCTGTCCGAGCGCCACCGTGCGGTCGTCATCCGCGAAAGCGTCGACGACAAAGTCCGTGGTTCCATTGACCGAGCGCACGACGCCCTCGACCTCGTCGATGCCGACGGGCAGCGTGGCATTGGCCTGCGTGGTCACGATGCCGGTGGGATTGAAGACGATCGGCGGGGTGGCGACGCTGCCGGTCAGCGAGGCTCCGAGGTCGATGTCGAGCACGATCCGCGGGAAGTTGCCCGGCGTCACCGAGAGCGGCGTCGGGAAGTTGGTCGTGAAGGTCGATGCAGCCTGCGTGACGGCGACGGGCGCTCCCGCGAGATCCAGTGCGATCGGCGTCGCGGTGTCCTCGAGCGTGGCTTGCACGCCGCTGTACGTGCCGACGGGCAGGCGCGCGCGGCTGACCCAGCGCGGTGCGAGGCCCGCTCCGATCAACTCGATCGCGAGATCCTCCTCCAGCACGTTGGGTGTGAGCGCGCCTGTCGAGCTGTTCACGAGGCGCAGCGACTGCACTTTGACCGTAAACGAGAGCAGCTCGTCCACCGTCGCGTCGGTGATCAGAATGTCGGTCGCGCCCGTCGCCGTCTCGTCACCGTCGTCGCCACCGCTGCAGGCCAGAGCGAAGAGGGGCAGGGTCGCCGCGAGCGTCCAATTCCAAAGTCTGTTCTTCATGTTCGAGAGCTTCGTTGGGTCGGCAGCGCCCTCTGAGGCCCGAGCAGGGCAACGCTGTTCCGACACGTCGGGACTTATCGGATTGGGACCGTCGGCAGATGAAGGGGATGTCATGTTGGACGTGAGCGTCAGCCCATCCCAGGGACACCTGCCGCCGGCATCAAAAGGCGGAGTCGCCAAAAAAATACTAATGCGACATCTTGAGATGTCGCCATGTCGAGTTATCTTCAGGCCATGGACGGGAACGGTCCCCACAGCATCGAGAGCCTCGAACGCCTCACGGGCATCCCCGACCGGACGATCCGCGCCTACATCGCCCGCGGACTCCTGCCGCCGCCCTACGGCCGCGGCCGTGCGTCGTCCTACGGCGAGGAGCACCTGCTCCGCCTCCAGTTCCTCCAAGCGGTCCGTCAGGCCGTGCCCGTCGAGCTGCCGCTCGACACCTTGAAGAGCCTTCTCGAGCGTCTGTCGCCGCCCGAGCTCGCGCGCGCGGCCCGCGGCGACCGCGCCGTCCTAAGCGAGCTCTTGGGAGGCATCGACACGTCGCTCCTTCGCAAGCGCCGCATCGAGACCGACGCTCCGTCGAGTCCGGCGCCCTCCCTGCGATTTTCGATGGGGGCCCCGCGGAAGAATCTCCCCGCGTCGCCTGCGGGGCCTGCGCCGCTCGCCGAGCGGATGCCGCCGTCCGAGACGTCGGGCTCCGACCTGTGGAGCACCGTCGACGTGAGCGCAGACCTGCGCATTTCGATGCGTGGTGCGAGCGCCGAGAAACAGTCCGAGCTGCGCCGCCTCGCGGCGCGGCTGCGGGCATGGCTCGCGGGCGGCTCACCGAGCTGAGAAGCGTCGGCGGGCCGTGAACTGACCGCAATCGCTCGCGAAAGCGAGCGCAGGTCGCGCCGAATCCCTCGGCGCGCCATCTCCCAACAACTCTGCAAGACACGCGAGCGCGTGGACGCTGCCGGACTGTCCATCGCTCCGCACTTCGAATGGCGCTCCGGCGCAGCACCAGAAAACTACCCATGTTGGATGCCTCTTTCGCGTCTCCGACTCTGTCCCTCCGACTCGATTCCACGCACTGCCCGCCGAGCGGCGGGCGTGTGCATCTCGTGTGCGAGGTCACCACGCCGCTGTCGACCTCGGAGCTCGCGCGACGTCCGCTCGACCTCGTGCTCGTGCTCGATGCCTCGGGTTCGATGGCCGGAGAGAAGATCGAGGCCGTCAAGCGGGCCAGCGTGGCGTTGATCGCACGGCTCTCTCCGTTCGATCGCGTGTCGCTCGTCACCTTCGCCGAGGATGTGCGCGTGCACGGTCACTGCGCGGCTCCGCACTCGGCTCCCTGCGCGCAACTGCTCATCGAACTCATGCAGCTGCGAACGCGCGGCAACACGAACCTCGCGGGCGGCTGGCTCACGGGGGTGGAACTCGCGCAGGGAGCCGTGGAATCTGGCCGCCGCCCCGTTGTCTTGCTGCTCTCGGATGGACAGGCCAACGCAGGCGAAATCGATCCCTCCAAGCTCGCTCGATTCGCGGCGCAGGCGAGTGCGCAGGGCATCACGACCACGTGCATCGGCGTCGGTGCGGACTACTCGCTCTCCCAGCTCGGAGCGATCAGCGAGGCTGGCGGAAGTCGTTTTCATCATGCGGATACCGCGGATGCGATCGAGGCCGTGATCCTCGGCGAGCTCGGCGAACTCGAGACGACGTGTCTCGACTTCGCAGACCTCGCGCTATCGGTGCCTCCGGGCTTCGCGATGCAGCCTCTGAGCCTGCACGCGAGCCACGCGGATGGCGACATGCACATCTTCCGTCTCGGTGCCTTGCTGTGCGGAACCACGCGGCGAGTGGTCGTGGCCCTCGATGCGCCCGCCGCATGGGACGGTGCGGAACAGCATGTCCACGTCGCGCTCCATGGCATGCGAGCGCTCGACGGCGCACCGGTCACCCTCGGCGAGTCGGTGTGCTTGCACTGGACTGACCGCAAGCGCGTTGCGAGGCGCGCGGAGGACACTCTCCTCGTGGTGCAGCAGTGGCGCGCGTGGCTGGAGCGAACAGCCACGGGCGCGAATGAGCTCGGCGACATGGGGGCCGTGCGGCAACTGCTCGACTCTCACCTGCCTTCCCTGCGGGCGTACGCGCACGCGCATCCGGAGGCTGAGCAAGAGCTCGCCGAGTGCTTCCGCAATCTCGAGCGTGCCTCGACGCCCATGTCTGCGATGCAATGCAAGGAGGAGTTCATCTCCGCGCGCAAACGCGGTCGGGGCGAACGCG
>JBIKYW010000470.1:0-3265 GCA_044355055.1 Planctomycetota bacterium
CGCGGGCACGGCGCTCCCCCACGGCCCGGCGCGCGTGGAAGCGCCGCGGCGGCGCGGCGCGAGCACGGCGTCCTCGAGCAGCGCGAGGTCGAAGGCATGCGCGAGGTGGTCCGCGGCGGCGTGCGGAGTCGCGACACGCGCGTTCTCGGGGCGCAGGAACGCATCGAAGGCGATCACCTCGGCCGCGACGCCGCGCGCGCGCAGCACCCGCGCCGCATCGCGCGCGAAGAGCGACTTGCCCGAGCCCGAGCGGCCCGAGATTCCGAGCGTACGGCCGTGCGCGAGCAGCGCATCGAGCTCGTCCGAGATCCAGCGCGCGCGGCGCTGCAGCTGCGGCACGAGTTCCCGCAGGGAGTGAATCGTCGCGTCGCTCGGGATCACCTCGCTCGCGGGCGCGAAGCCGCTCGCGATGTGCACGAACGGCAGACCGTTCGCGCGTGCGGCTGCGCCGTCCGATGCGCGATCCCCCACCATCACCGCCGAGCGCGTGACGAACGTGAGCAACAAATCCGCGAGCATTTCGCTCTTGCTCGCGATCCCCGGCGACTGGAGGCAGCGGGCCTCGCGGACGAACTCGCCCAAGCGCAGGTCGCGCAGCATCGCGTCGAGATACGCCTGCGAGCAATTCGAGGCGATTCCGAGCTGGATCCCGCGCGCCGCGAGCTCGCGCAACAACTCGAGTGCGCCGTCCAAGAGCGCCGCCCCGCCCGCCTGCAGCGCCGCGTGCGTCTCTTCGACACAGCGCTGGAGCACCCGATCGCGCTGGGCTTCGTCGAGGTCGCCGAACGTGTTGGCGATGCCCTGAGCGAGCGGCAGACCGACCATCCCCATCCACTCGGCGGCCGTGGGCAGCTCGCGGGCGAGCCCCAGCTCCGCGAACGCGCGCCGTGCACCGCGCTCGGCCGCGACGAGCCAAAACGAGTCGGTGGCGACGAGCGTGCCGTCGAGATCGAAGACGACGGCGTCGAAGAGCAGGGGCTCCATCCGGCGCGCAACCTAGCACCGCGACGCGGCGGTTCCAGCGCGAGCGTGACGGGCCCGCCGCAGGGCGTCACAATGAGCGCCATGGCCGAAGCAGTTCTGGATCTGCGCGGAGTGCGCAAAGGCTTCGCGGCCCCCGACGGGAGCCGCGTCGAAGTGCTCGACATCCCGGAGTTCTCGCTCGCGAAGGGCGAGCAAGTCGCGCTGCGCGGCGCGAGCGGCACCGGCAAGACGACGCTCTTGCACGTGATCGCGGGCATCGTGCGCGCGGAGGCTGGAAGCGTGAAAGTCGCGGGCGCCGACATGGCGGGCCTCGACGAGGCCGCGCGCGACGCATGGCGTGCGAAGCACGTCGGCTATGTGTTCCAGACGTTCAACCTCCTGCAAGCGTTCAGCGCGCTGGAGAACGTCGCACTCGCGTCGATGTTCGCCGGAGAAGCCAAGCTCGGGCGAGCGAAAGAGCTCCTCGCGCGCGTCGGGATGGAGGAGCGGCTCGACTATCTCCCGCGCAAACTCTCGATCGGACAGCAACAGCGCGTCGCCGTCGCCCGCGCGCTCGTGAATGCGCCGGCGCTCGTGCTAGCCGACGAGCCGACCGGCAACTTGGACCGCGCGAACGCGGACACGGCGCTCACGCTCCTGCGCGAGACGTGCAGGGAAAGCGGCGCCGCCCTGCTGGTCGTCTCGCACGACGAGCGTGTCGTCCAGCAATTCGAGCGCGTGGTCGATCTCGCGCAGCTCAATCGCGCCGCGGCGCTCGGAGCCACTCGATGAGCGCGCAGCACTACTCGCTCTGGCTCCTTGCGCGCCGCAGCCTGCGACAGCACTCGCTCTCGACCCTCGTCACCGCGCTGTCGCTCGCGCTCGCGAGCGGGCTCGTGATGGCGGTGCTCGGAATCAGCGCGCAGAGCCGCACCGCGTTCACCATCGAGAGCACGCCTTTCGACGCCGTGCTCGGCGCGCGCGGCAGCCAGCTGCAGCTCGTGCTGAACAGCGTGTTCCACTTGGAGACGTCTCCGGGCAACCTGCCGTGGAGCGCGTACCAAGACATGCAGAAGCGACCGGGCGTGCGCGCCGCGGTGCCTTACGCCGTCGGCGATAGCTGGCGCGGCTTCCGCGTCGTCGGGACGAACGCGCAGATGTTCGACGCCGAACTGCTCGGACCGCGCACGCCCCGGCCAGCCGCAGGTCGCGTTTTCGACGAGACACTGCGAGAAGCGGTCATCGGAAGCTACGTCGCGGCCCGCACGGGAGTGCGTGTCGGCGACGAGATCCATCCTGAGCACGGCGTCGATGAGGGACACGAGCACGACGAGGACTACGTGGTGGTCGGAGTGCTCGCTCCGACGAACACACCGCTCGACCGCTGCGTGTGGATCCCGATCGAGGGCATGTTCCGCATGGGCGGACACGTTCTGCGCGGCGCGGGCGAGGAGTACCACCCGCAGCACGACGAGGAGATCCCCGACGAGGTCAAGGAAGTGAGCGCGGTCCTGCTCGCCTTCAGCTCGCCGCAGGTCGGGCTCGAGCTCGACCGCGAGTTCAACAAGAGTGGCAAGGACGCGACGCTCGCGTGGCCGATCGCGCGCGTGATGGCAGAGCTCTTCGACAAGCTCGGCTGGATGGATCGCGTGCTGACCCTCGTGGCGCTGCTCACGATGCTCGTGGGAGCCGCGTCGATCGTCGCCAGCCTCTACGACGCGATGCACCAGCGGCGCCGCGAGATGGCGATCCTGCGCGCGCTCGGCGCGCGGCGCGGTCAGCTCTCGCGCGTGGTCGTGCTCGAAGCGACGACGATCGCGGCGCTGGGTGCTCTCGGTGGCTTCGCGGTCTACTTCGCCATCCTCTCCATTGCGCGCGGAATCCTGCGCGAGCAGACGGGCATCGTGCTCGACCTCACCGCACTCCACGCGTCGCTGGCGTTCGTCCCGATCGCGCTCGTGGCACTCGGAGCGCTGTGCGGTGCCATTCCCGCGTGGAAGGCGTATCGTGTCGAAGTCGCCGAAGACCTCGGACCTACGAGCTGATCATGCGCCGCTACGTCGTCCTCTTCTTCGCGCTCTGCGCGGCCTGCAACGACGCTGCACCGGATGCGCCCCCGAGCGCGGAGGTGCGCGGCAACCCCATCGCCAGCGCGCCGAAGTCCAAGCTGCCGACGGAGGTCCGCGCACTCACGGGCGCGAACGGCGTGAACCTCGCGGCGGACGCGCCGCCGGTCGATCCGCCCAAAGAGAAGAACGGCTATCGCGAAGTGCGCTTCGAGCTGCTCACGAGCTACGACTAC
>JBIKYW010000471.1:0-3251 GCA_044355055.1 Planctomycetota bacterium
AGCCGCGGATAGCGCTCCGCCAGAAGTTCGAACACATCGACGGCCCATTCGGGCTGCTTGATCTCCGCCAGTCGCCCGAGCACTCCGACGATCTGCGCATCCGCCGCCGCGTTCAGCGCCCGGCGCAGACTTCCATTGGGCCCTTGCAGCGCGAGGAACGGATCGAGGTCGATGCCGGGCGGGATCACGACTAGCTTCTCTTCGCTCGTGACGCCGAGTCGCACGAGGTCGTCTGCGGTCGCGTGGGACACGGCGACGATGCGGTCCGTTCCCTGCGCCAAGCGGCGCTCCAGCGCGGCCAGTCCCTTGGAAACGGTGCTCGAGAAATAGCCTTCGAGCACATGTCCGTGGAACGTATGCACGCGCGGCGTCTCGCCGAGCTTGCTCGCAGCGGAGCGCGCGAGGGCGCCCGCCTTCGAAGCGTGCGTGTGGAGCACGTCGGGCCGGAACTCCGCGAGCGCGTCGCGCAGGAAGGAACGAGCTCTCAAATCGCCGGTGAGCGACCAGCCGCGCACGAGCCCCGGGACGCGCACCACGTCGAGGCCGCGCTCGAGTGCTACGTCGAACAGATCGCCTTCGCCCGGCTCGGGGGCACCGGCGAAGATGCGGACCTGATGTCCGCGCGCGCAGAGCAGCGGATCGCTCGCGAGGACCTGCCGTGCAGGCCCGCCGAGGTTCAGCCGCGTCAGCACTCGTGCGATGCGCATGGCGGGGAGTCTAGGGCGCTCGGGGGCGCGGTTCGACCGTCCGCGACGCTCAGAAGAGCGTGAGGTGGTACCCGACGAGCAGCGTGTAGGCACCCGCCGCGGTCCAGATCCCGGCGCGGGCGAGCGGGAAGTTCTTGTGCAGCGTCAGGATCGCCAAGGGCACGATGATCAAGAGTGCCTTGCAGGCGACGAACCCGATGCGCCCCGTTCCGAGCATGGCATCCGCCACGGGATTGAGCTCGATTCCGCCGGATTGGAGGTGGACGAGCGTGAAGAAGCTGTCGAGCGAGTTCATCGCCGCGATCCACAGCATCGCGGCGACGAGCCGTGCGCTGTACTGATCGACGTAGGCCCCGTCGTTTTCCCCCGGACGTCGACCGCCGTTGCGTCGGCGACCACCGAAGAGCGTGTAGCGCGAGAAACGCGGCGTGGGGCGCTTGCGACGATCGGGCCCCCGCGGTTGCTCGGATGCGAGCTTGTCCGCCGCCGCGGGCGAAGGCTGCTGCCGCCCGATTCGCTCGCTGGAAAGAACTTCCGAGGTCTTCATGATCGCACGCGAGGGTTATCGGCTCCGCGACCCCGTCGAGAAAAGCCCCGCGTACACGGCCAGGGTTTCCTCGATCATCCGCTCCAACCCGAACTCTGCGCGCACTCGTCGGCGTCCCGTCGCTCCGAGCGCGCGGCGCCGCGCAGGATCGGCGGCCAGTTCGCCCATGGCGGCACTCAACGCGTTGGCATCCGCTGCGGGGACCAGCACGCCCGTCTCGCCGTCGCGGACCACCTCGGGAACCGCGGAGACCCGCGTCGCCAAGACGGGCAAGCCCGTCGCCATCGCTTCGAGGAACACGAGCCCGAGCCCCTCCCACAAGGAGCACATCACGAACACGTCCGACAGGGCGAGGATCTGAGGGACGTCGCGCCGGATGCCCGCGAAGATTACGGAGCCTTCCAGAGCGAGCTCGCGTGCGAGGGACTCCGCGCGCACACGTCCGTCGCCGAAGGGGTCATCCCCTACGAGGAGCAGGCGCAGCTTCTCCCCACCGCGAGCGGCTCGCGCGCTCGCGAACGCGCGCAGCAACACGTCGTGCGCCTTCTGTGGCGCAAAACGTGCGACGCAGGTGAAGACCACGTCGTCGGGCGCGATGCCGAGCTCGGAGCGGAGCTCTTGTTTCGATTCTGCACTCGCGAGGAACGCGGCTTCGAAGGGCGATGGATCGAGACCGTAGTAGATTCGCTTCTGCCGAGCGAGCGGGATACGTCCGTGCTCTGCAAGGAAGCGCGCCACGTGATCCGAGAGCGGAATCGTGACCCGCGGCAGGGATCCGAGCACGCCGTGGATTCGAGACACGAGCGGCCTGCGCAGCACTTGCTCGTCGTTGTGCTTGCTCGACACGAGTCCCCCACGGCGACCGGCGAGCGTGGCGAGCAGCGCGACACCCATGTCGGCTTTGAGAAGGTGTGTGTGCACGATTTCGGCCCAGCGCAGCTCGTCGCGTAGCGTGCCGACGAGGCCCGACGCGAAGGTCGCATGGGACACGCTCTCCGCTCCCGCTGTGCGGAAGTCGGGCGCGAGCGTGCCTCGGCCCTTGAAGTAGACGACGCGTACGCTGTGTCCGCGGGCGCACTGCCCCTTCACCTGCGCGAGCAGGTGCATCTCGGCGCCGCCGACGTCGAGAGTGGTGATCGCGTGCAGGATCCTCACGTCACCTCTCCGTAGACCCGAAGCAATCCGTCGATCATGTGGTCGAGCGTGTAGTGCCCGCGCACCGCGGCTGCGCCTCGCTCTCCGATCTGTCGCCGTCGTGTGGAGTCGAGCGCGAGCAGCGGAGCGAGCGCCGCGGCCAAGCTCTCCGCGCTCACCTCCTCGGAGAGCGCCCCGCCACCGCTGGCCTCGATCACGGCGCGTGCGCCGTCGACGCGTGTCGCGACCACGGGCAGAGACGCGCTCATGGCTTCGAGCACGATGTACGGCATGCCCTCCCAGCGCGAGGGCAGGAGCAGGAAGTCCGCCGTCTTGAGGAGCCGCGGCACGTCGTCGCGCCAGCCGAGGAATCGAACTCGCGCGGACACGCCGAGCTTTTCCGCGAGCGCGCGCAGCTCGGACTCCGTCTCACCGGAGCCTGCGAGCAAGAGATACGCATCCTTCAGCGCCTCCGACGCGAGCGCTGCGATCGCGAGATCTTGCCCCTTGGCGACGTTGAGCAGGCCGACCGCGAGCAGCAGCGGGGCGCCGCTCGGGACCTTGAGGTCCGCGCGCTCGAGCGGCTTCGCGGCGTCGAACGGTGCGGGATTCACCCCGTTGGGGACGACGCGCAGCTTCTGCTCCGGAATGAAGCCTGCGCTTCGAAACGTGCTCGCCTCGTCGTCGCTCACCGCGAGGAATCGGTCGGTCTTGCGCGCCAGTTCCTTCTCGACGGCACGGAACAGCGAGCGCGACGTCGGCGAGAACATCGCGCCGAAGAGGAACGCAAAGGTATGGGGCGTGTGGACGCGCGCGCCGACCCCGCTGGACCACGAAGCGAGCCGCCCGATCGCTCCCGCTTT
>JBIKYW010000162.1:0-6828 GCA_044355055.1 Planctomycetota bacterium
TCGATCGCGCGCAGTACGGGAATGTGTTCCTTACGCGCGAGTTCATCGAACGCGAGTGGACCCGGCATTTCGCGATCGCGTCTCACACGCCTGCGCCCGACGACTGGCAGGACTACGTCGTCCTGCGCCGCCGCTAGCCCTCTTCCGGGGCGCCCGAGGGCTCTCGGCCCTGCTGGGGTGGCCTCCGCGCTGTTGCTGATTGCGAGCTTGTCCGACTTCGACTAACTTTGGGCACGTCTCTCGCGTCTGCGGAATTGCGACTTCCCCCCGGCGTTTCCGCGCTCGACGTCGAGAGTCCGACGATCCCAGTCCAGTCGTTCTCGCAATCTTGCGACGAAGCGCCGTCCGTTGGGCGTGCTTCTCGCGCATTGGAGGAATCTCATGTTGCAAGGCACCCCGACGACGCAGGGACAACTCCCCGTGTCCGGCGATCCGCGTATTGCGTTGATTGTGGAGCAGGCGGAGCGCATTTGGGCCGCTCGCGAGGACCTTCGCACGACGTACCGCACGATCCTGAGCCACGAGTTTTGGATCTGGCTCGCGTGGCACGGGCTCGACGAGTACCCGGCGCTGCGTGCCGTCTGGTTTCGCAATCCGCCGCCGTATCTGCTCGAGCGCGTCGCGGGCGCCGGCGCGAAGGAAGTCGACTTTTTGCGCAGCGGTGTCGTCGATTGGCGTCGCAACCTGACCCTCCTGCGAGAGCACGGCTTGCGTCTCGAAGGCTCGTCCCTTCTCGAGCTCGGCTGCGGCTGCGGACGCGTGCTGCGCTATTTCTCGCGCTATGTGCCGAGCTGCATGCTCACGGGTGCGGACAGCGATCCGGAGGCCGTCGAGTGGTGCCGGCGGGAGCTCGGTTTCGCAGCGTTCGAGACGATTCCCGTCGAGCCTCCGACGCGGCTCTCGAACGGCAGCTACGACGCGGTGCTCATTCCGACGCTCTTCGAGCATCTCGCGCCTGCGAGCCAGCGCGCGTGGCTCACGGAGAGCGCGCGAGTCCTGCGACCCGGAGGCCTGCTCGTCGCGTCCTTCCTCGGGACCCACGCCGTCCAACGCTGGATTCAGGGCGACACGCCCTCGACTGCTCCTTCCCCGGCAGAGCTGCGCGCCGAGCTGCCCCGTCTGCGCGCGGAGGGCCACTTGTTCTTCGCCGCACCTCCGATCGAAGCGAGCTGCGAGGAAAACCTCGCTTGGGCGGCGAGCGTCAACTCGCAGCGCGTCGGCACGACCTTTCTCCAGCCTGAGTTCGTCGCGCGCGAGTGGACAAGCTCGTTCACGCTCCTCGCGCACGTGGAGGCGCCGGACGGCTGGCAGGACTACGCGGTGCTCCGGCGACGCTAGCGACGCTCGAGCAGCGACCGCCAAGGCTCGTCCTCGCTGACATCGATCACCGCGGGACCGTCGAAGCGATTCTCCGAGAGGATCGCCAAGAACACTGCGGGTTCGTCGAAGATGTTGTACGAGCCGTGGACCTCGTCTTTGGGCACGTGGGCGAGCTCGCCCGCACCGAGGATCCGCTTCTCGCGTCCGACCCACTGTTCGATGCGACCGGAGATCACGTAGAGCAGCTCCTCGAAGCACGGATGTCGATGGAAGCGATGCGCGCAACCCGGCGGCATCGTGACGCGCACCAACTGGAGTCGCTCGGCGTCGACGAGACCCGGCCGCGCCAGCCACTCGTGAGGCCCCCAGGGCAAGACCTCGACCTGTGCGTCGGAGGAGGTGACGAAGCGCAGGCAGTTTTCGCAGGTCATCGGGCCACCGGCTCGTGGGGGAGCTTCATGAGGGAGAGCAGGGATCGCGCGCACGCTTCCGCGAACGCGGGATCGTTGATGTGCAGGTCGAGCTCGTGGACTTCGATGGGGGGCCGCTGCGACCGCAGGCCAGCGAGGAGCGCAGAGCGCGCCGCCGGGTCGTCGAAGGCCTGACCTTCGCGGTCTAGGGCGCTCACGCCGCGCAGCGGGAAGAAGAGCTGCGCGGGTCCGCGGCTCGCCGCGAGCTTGGCGGCGATCTCGGCGCCGATGCGGCGATTTTCTTCCGGCGTGGTGCGCATCAGCGTCACATGGTCGTTGTGGCGATGCAGTCGACGTCCTCGGAAGGCCTCGGGCACGCTCGAGAGCGCGTGGAAGTTCACCATGTCCGTCGCGCCGACGCTCGCCACCGTCGGAACTCCGGCCTGCGCCGCCGCGCTCATGCGGTCCGGTCCAGCGGAGAGAAATCCTCCGACGAGCTCGTCTGCGAGTTCCGTCGTCGTGATGTCGAGCACGCCCTGCACGAGTCCATCGCGCACGAGCGACTCCATGGCCATTCCGCCGACACCCGTCGCGTGGAACACGAGCACTTCGCAGCCGGCGGCTTCCAGCACGTCCTTCGCGCGCTGCACACAGGGCGTGGTGACTCCGAACATCGTCGCCGCGACGATCGGCTTGTCGGCGGCCGCGGACTCGTCCCGCGCGAAGCGCACCATGCCAGCCATCGCATGGGCGGCTTCACCGAGCACGCGACGGCTGACGCGGTTGATGCCGAGCACGTCGACGACGCTGTTCAGCATCGCGATGTCTTTGTCGCCGACGAACGAGCGCACTTGTCCGGATGCCAGCGTCGAGACCATCAGCTTTGGCACTCCGATGGGAAGCGCGCGCATCGCCTCCGTGCCGATCGTCGTCCCCGCTGAGCCGCCGAGGCCGAGGACTCCGGAGAGTTCGCCGCGCGCGTGCCATGCGAGTGAGAGCGCCCGCGCACCACGTGCCGCGGCTTGGACGGCGTTGGCGCGGTCGCCGCTCGCCCGCAGCGCTTCGAGCGTGGTCCCCGCCGCTGCGAGCACCTCTTCGCGCGGGATGTCGGGCTCGACCTGCGGCGGAAGCAGCGTGCCACAGTCGGCGAGTCGGACCTCGACCCCGAGCTCGCGCAGGCGAGCTCGCACGAAAGCCGCTTCGACGCCCTTGGTGTCCAGCGTCGCGAAGAGAAGCACGCTCATGGTCGGGAGTGTGGAGCGCCGCCCCAAAGAGGGCAAGCCGCGAGTCCCACATCGCGGCTTGCCATGGGCCCCCGCGCCTTTCGGTGCGGGCCCCGGAGTCGGTGGTCGGCGCGGCGTTCGATTCCGGCGGACTTTGGTTGGCCCCTGCGGGCCACGGCGCCCGAGGAGTGCGCGACGAGCGCGAACGCCAGCGGATGCCACACGTAGTGCCTGAGTCTCTCCCTCTTTGGGCTGAGGGGTGGAGGGATCGCTCCACGTCGGAAGTAACCCCCGCTTTGGGCCCCGAGGCAAATCGCAGCGTGTTTTTTTTGAACTTGGGGGGAGCGCCCCGCTCGGAAACAACGCGGGCTCTCACCTCGCGCGGAAGAGAGAGCCCGCCTGTCGACGTGTCGCCGCGCTCGCTCAGGAAGAGCGGCCGAGGAACGGGTAGCGCCAGTCGGTGGGGGGCACGAACGTCTCCTTGATCGTGCGCGGGCTCACCCAACGCAAGAGGTTCAGGATCGAGCCTGCCTTGTCGTTGGTTCCCGAGGCGCGCGAGCCGCCGAACGGCTGTTGGCCCACGATCGCGCCCGTGGGCTTGTCGTTGATGTAGAAGTTGCCCGCCGCGAAGCGCAGCGCGTCGAGCGCCTGCCGCACGGCCGCGCGGTCGTTGGCGAGGATCGCGCCGGTGAGCGCGTACTCGCTCGTCGTGTTGCACAGCTCGAGCGTCTCGGCGAACTTCGCATCGTCGTAGACATGGATCGTGAGCACCGGTCCGAAGAGCTCCGTGCACATCGTCTCGTAGCGAGGCTCACTCGCCTCGATCACGGTGGGCTCGATGAACCAGCCGACCGAGTCGTCGCACTTGCCGCCGAACAGGACCTTGGCCGACTTCGAGGCTCGCGCGGCGTCGATCGAGGCCTTGAGCTTGGTGTAGGAACGCTGGTCGATCACCGCGCCCATGAAGTTCCCAAAGTCGCTCACGTCGCCGGTCTTGATCTCCGCGAGCAGCGCACCGATGCGCTCGGAGAGCTTCGGCCACATCGAACGCGGAACATAGGCGCGGCTCGCCGCCGAGCACTTTTGCCCCTGATACTCGAAGGCGCCGCGCACGAGCGCGACGGCCGCGACCTCGACCTCCGCCGATGCGTGGATGAAGACGAAGTCCTTGCCACCGGTCTCGCCCACCAAGCGCGGATACTGGCCGTACTTCGCGATGTTCGCGCCGACCGAGCTCCAGATGCCATTGAACACGCCCGTCGATCCCGTGAAGTGCACGCCGGCGAGGCGGCGGTCCGCGATGCCCGCGTTGCCGACGGTCGAGCCTTGGCCGGGCACGAAGTTGATGACACCCGGCGGCAGACCGGCGGCCTCGTAGAGCTTGAGCAACCACCAGTTGGAGAGAATCGAAGTGCTCGCCGGCTTCCATACGACCGTGTTGCCGAGCATCGCCGGTGCGCTGGCGAGGTTGGCGGCGATCGAGGTGAAGTTGAACGGGCTGATCGCGAACACGTAGCCGTCGAGCGGGCGGTGCTCGAGGCGATTCCACACGCCGGGCGCCGACTGCGGCTGCTCGCTGTAGAGGCGCTCCATGAAGTGGACGTTGAAGCGCATGAAGTCGATCGTTTCGCACGCGGAGTCGATCTCGGCTTGGTGCACGGTCTTGGACTGACCGAGCATCGTCGACGCGTTGATGCGGTCGCGCCACGGCCCTGCGAGCAGCTCGCCCACGCGCAGGAAGATCGCGGCGCGCTCCTCCCACGGCATGCGCTCCCACGCGTGCTTCGCGGCGCTCGCGGCGTCGATCGCCTGCTGCACGTGGGCCGGACTCGCGCGGTGCGCGCGCGCGAGCACGTGGCCGTGCTTGTGCGGCATCGTGATCGTCTCGAGGTCGCCCGTCCGGACCTCCTTCCCGCCGATGACGAGCGGGATCTCGATCTCGCTCGCGGCCATGGCGCGCAGCTCCTGCTCGATGCTCGTGCGCTCGGGGCTCTTGGGCGCATAGCCGCGCACGGGCTCGTTGATCGGCGTGGGGGTGCGGAAGATTCCGTGGGTCATGGGGCGATTTCTCCAAGTCGACTGGAAGCGCGGGGCGCAGAGCGTATCGGAGCTGAGCCGCTTGTCGAAGGCTGCGATGCCCCGCTCCGCCGTCGTCGAGGGATCCGAGGCTTGGAAATACGCATATCGGCTGCGGGTGCGCTCTTTCGCCTCCGCCCTGCGCGCGACATCATGTCCCGCCGCCTCGCTTCGTAGGCTCATCTGGCTGTTCCAAGGAGTTCCTATGCCCCTCGCTGTCCTCGCCCGTCAGGCCGCCCTCGCGCTGGCGCTCTGCACCCTGCCCGCCTGCATCCTCGTCGCCAAAGAGACCCAAACGGCTGCGACCGCCGAGGGTTCTGCCGAGTCCAACCCCGCGGCCGCGACGGTGACTCCCGCAGCGAAGACGGAGGACCGCAAGTCCGAGGGCAAGGACGATGCCGCGTCGGCGGAGGCGAGTGCGCGAGCGAAGGAGCGCAAGGCGCAGAAGCGCGCGCATGAACTGGAACTCGCCCGCATGGAACTCGATCTGGCGCGCATGGAGGCTGAGCACGACGAGCGCGAGGCGGTGCGCAAGGTGGACGACGCGCGCCGCGAGCTCGACGAAGCGCGCCGCGACATGGAGCACTTTCGCGCCAAGCTGCCGCGCGAGCTCGCGGACATGCAGCTCGACCTCGACCGCTCGATCCAAGGCAAGACGGAAGCCGAGCAGGAGCTGCGCGAGATGGAGGCCACCTACGCGAAGGACCAGTTCGCGACGGACACGAAGGAACTCGTCCTGATGCGCCACCGCAAGCGCTTGGAGTTCGCGACGCGCTCGCTCGAGCTGGAGCAGGCCGAGTTCAACGACAAGAAGTCGGTCGAGCTCCCCAAGCGCGAGCGGGAGCACGAGCAGAAGCTACGCGACGCGGAGGCGGAGCTGCGCGCGGCGGAGTTCGCGGCCGCGAAGCAGAAGCTCGCGACGCAGATGGAGCTCGCTCGCAAGCGCTGGGAGCTCTCGCTGCTCGAGCGACCCGATGAAGACGACGAGAAAAAGGGCGACTGAGCCGTGTTCGCACCCACGCTGATCGCGCTGGCGGCACTGCTCGCGCAAGATTCGCAAGGCAGTCCGCAGAAGCCCGAGCGCGAGCTGCGCCCCGCGACGGACGTGCCCGCGACGATGACGCCCGAGCAGGCGTTGGCGTCGCTGGAGCGTTCGCTGAAGTTCATTACGTCGACGCAGAACCCCGACGGCTCGTGGTGCGGCAGCGCGCCCGATAGCGTGATGGAACTCGGCTTCAACCCCGAGACCTACTACACGTGGCAGCTCGGCGCGGTCGAGCTGACGCTGCTCTCGCTGATGCAGTGCGACGAGACGCCCGAACGGCGCGCGGCGCTCGAGCGCGGCATGGAGTGGTTCTGCACGACGCGGCTCCCCGCACGCGGGAGCGACTGGGACGTCGACTACATGTGGCCTTCGCTCTACGGCGTGGTCACTGCGCTCGAAGCCCTCGCGGATCCGCGCTTCGCGAGTCCGGAGTGGCAGCGCAAGATCGATGCACGCGGGCGCGCGTTCATGGAGATCTTGGAGCGCAGCCAAGTGCCCGAGGGCGGCTGGGGCTACTACGACGATCCGCCGTTCACCAACCGGCCGAAGTGGGCCACGAGCTTCGCCACGGCGACGGTGATTCCGTCGCTGGAGGCAGCCCAGAAGCGTGGCTGGTACGCGGATCCCAAGCTGCGCGAGCGTGCCGTGGCCTACGTCGCGGGCTGCGCGCTTCCGAACGGCGCGTACGAGTACGACTTGAACCCGATTCCGCGTGCCGGAGCAGGGGAGAGCATCAACAGCATCAAGGGCTCGC
>JBIKYW010000386.1:0-3849 GCA_044355055.1 Planctomycetota bacterium
GCATCCAGATCTGCAACTGGTCGCTGCGTCGCTGCGGCATCAAGTTCGTCACCGACGACAAGATCCGCGAGGGGCTCGGCGCGTTCTTCGAGCACCATCGCTTCCTCGACGTCGCGCGCATGCGGCCGGTGCCGCACGAGGCGTACTACGCGAACGCGGGCTATTTCTATTTCTTCGGGCACTACTACGCCGCGCTCGCGATCAACGAGCTGCCGCAGACGGAGCGCGAGTCGTGGCATGCCAAGCTGCGCCCGCACCTCGTGAAGTGCCAGTACGACGACGGCTCGACGAGTGACTTCCTGCACTCGCGCTACGACATCCTCGCGTCGACGGCCTACGCTGCGATGGCGCTCGATCTGGGACTCGCGAGCACGAAGTGAGCGGCGCATGAAGACTCTTCCGATCCTGTGCGACGGGCTCGCACTACGCCTCTCGGCCGAAGGTTTGCGCTGGTTCTCCGCCGCGCGCGCTGAGATCTCCGCGGGTATCGATTCGGCGCGTTTCTGCGCGCTCTTCTCACTTGCGAGCCGCTTTGCGCCGCGCGGACCGCTTGCGCCCACCGCACACGAGCTCGCTCGGGCTGCTGCGGCGTTGGAGGGCTGGAATCCGGAGCGCTGGACCACCTTGGAAGCGCTCCGTGTCGCACTCGTGCTTTCCCGCGCGGATCTCGCGGGGCCCGGGGCCGTCGAGGCCGTGGAGGAGCTCTTTCGTTACGCCGACATCGGCGAGTTGTGCGCGGGCTACAAGGCGATCCCTCATCTGTCGGCCCCCGAACGTTTCGTGTGGCGCATGGGGGAAGGCGCGCGCTCGAGCATGCGCGCGGTCTACGAGGCTGCGTGCTGCGACTCGGGCTATCCGGCGAAGTACTTCGACGCGATCGCGTGGCGACAAGCCGTGATCAAAGCGCTTTTTGTCGAGGCGCCGCTGTGGCGCGTGAGCGGAGTCGACGCGCGGCTCGACGCGGAGCTCGCACGCATGGCGCTCGATCTGGCCGAAGAGCGTCGGAGCGCGGGGCGACCCGTGAATCCGGAGTTGTGGATGTGCCTTGGCGCCCATGGCGGTGAGCGCGCGGTCGCATCGCTGGAGGCAGAACTCCGCAGCGGCCCTCCGCGTGGTCGCGCAGGCGCGGTGCTCGGTCTCGCGCGAGCGGGCATGCCCGAGCGCCTCGTGGCTCTGCGCAGCTCCGAACACGACCCGCTCGTGCGGAGCACCCTCGATGCGGCGCTGCGCGGCGCCTTTCACTCGCGAGCGTTCGCTGCGCTCGATCCCCAGATGGCGAAAGTGAGCTAGCGATGCGCTTCTTCGACCCGCACATCCATATGATCAGCCGCACGACGGACGACTACGAGGCGATGAGCCGCGCGGGCGTGCGGGCGGTGATCGAGCCCGCGTTTTGGATCGGCCAGCCCCGCACGACGCTCGGCGCGTTTGTGGACTACTTCTCGCAGATCCTCGGTTGGGAGCGCTTCCGTGCCTCCCAGTTCGGCATCGCGCACTACTGCTGCATCGGCCTCAACTCGAAGGAAGCGAACAACGAGCCGCTCGCGAAGGACGTGCTCGCGGTGCTCGAGCGCTTCGTGCTGAAGGAAGGCGTGGTCGCGGTCGGCGAGATCGGCTACGACGAGATTTCCGCTGCGGAGGAGCGCGCCTACGTCGCGCAGCTCGAGCTCGCCGTGAAGCACGACATGGTCGTGATGGTGCACTCACCGCACCGCGACAAGAAGCGCGGGATCCAGCGCTCGCTCTCGGTCGCCAAGGAATGCGGTCAGCCGATGGCGAAGCTCGTCATCGACCACAACAACGAAGAGACGGTGCAGGACGTGCTGGACGCTGGCGCGTGGGCGGCGTTCACGATCTATCCGCACACCAAGATGGGCTCGGAGCGCATGGTCGAGATCGTGCGCAAGTACGGCCCCGAGCGGATCATCGTCGACAGCTCGGCGGACTGGGGCATCTCGGATCCGCTCTCGGTGCCCAAGACCGCGGCGCTCATGTTGCAGCGCGGCATCGACCCTGCGTGGGTCGAGAAGGTGACTTGGCAGAACGCACTCGATGCCTACGCTCAGTCGGGGCAAATCGACGTGTCGGCGTTGCTCGCGACACCGGTGATCGACCAGCGCGCGCTCTTCAGCGACAACTCGGTCCTTCGCGGACAGGCGCCGCGGGTCGACGAATCGTCGGTTCCGAACTAAGTACTTCGTGCGTCAGGGGCTCGCGACCGGGGTACCGCAGTTGGCCACGAGCTCCTTGGGCAGCTTCCACATCGCCCCGGTGAGCGGGTCGACGATCAGGATGCCGATCAGCCCGCCAAAGATGATGTTGCCGAAGTACCACGGGTCGAGCGATGCGTCGAGCTGCACGTCGGTGGCGCGTGCGACGTCCTTGCGAAATTGCACCGTGTACTTGGCGCGCTGAAAGAAGCCAGCGTCGGCGTCGAGTGTGACGATCTCCGGCGTCCTCCCGTGGTGCACCGCACGGCCGTCCTTGGCGAGCACGTCAAACTCGAGGCCGCTCGGGTGGCTCTGAATCGAGACCGGGTACTTCGACTTGCTGACGATGGACGCGCAGCTGCCGAGCAGCGGCAGCAGCGCCAACGCGACGAGCCTGCGAGGTTTCATCTTGGCACTCCTTCACCGGCAACTTGGGCCGTGCGGCGGAGCGAACCTCTGCGTCAGGCTGCGCAGTTGCAGCTTGGAAGGTGCTAGCGGGCGAGCAGCGCGCGGGCGTTGCCGCCGAAGATCGGCTCGACGGCGGCGGGAGCGAGCGACTCGACGATGGCTCGCTGCTCGCGGTAGCGCTCGGCGCGCCAGCCCGCGGGGAAGGTGTTCGAGTCCGTGCCGAAGAGAATTCGGTTCGGGCCGAAGACACCCAGCGCGCGCTCGAAGACGTCCCTCAGCGAGAGCTTCTCCGGCTGCGTTGCGATCCACGAGTTCGTCGAGGACGTGTCGACGTAGACGTTCGGACACTGCGCCCCTGCCATCAGCGTCTCGCGGAAGAAGCCCGCACCGAAGTGGGGAATCACGAAGCGGACGTTGGGGTGAGCGTTCGCGGCGGGAATCACATGGAGCGGGTTGGCGAAGCGCAAGTCCATCGTGCGCGGGATTCCCAGCAGGTCGCGTAGCTTCACGATCAAGACTCCGCAGTGCACGTACGCGATCGCCCGTTGCTCGTCGAGGACGCGCAGCAACGGTGCACACTCCGGCGACGCGATGTCGTAGTGGTGCAGTGCAGGAAACAGCAGCACGCCGCGAAATCCCTTTTCCGCAAGCAGCGCGCGCACGCGCGCATCGACGCCTTCGGCCTTCGGATTCACCAGAGCGAACGGCGTGATCCTGCCTCGCGCAAGGACGGCAGCCTCGGCGAGCGCCGGAACTTCCTCGGGCGCGCTCGCGAACGCGCACGCGTGCTCGACACCCTGCGCATCGAGCTCCGTGATCCAACGCGCGACATGCACCGCGAGATCCTTGGACGGCAGCTCGAGCTTGGCCTTGTCCGCGGCACGGACGAGTCGCTCTTCGACCGTGCCCGGCTGCGGCGACAGCGCCGCGAGCGCCTCGAAGTAGGGACGCGAGAAGAGGTGCAGGTGGAAGTCGATGAGGGTCATGGGAGCGGGGCGATCAATCTTCCTTAAGGCTGCGCACGAAGCCGTGTAGGCGGGCCTTCAAGCCGAGCACATGAAACGGAGTGCCGCGCGTGCCCCATAGATCGATGCCGCCTTTGACGGGATCGCGGCGGGAAACCTGCGCGAGGATGCGCGCGGGGCTCATGGGGTACGGCGCTTCGGTCGCCTTTCCGAGCGTGAAGCCCGCGGCGACGAGGAACTCGAGGAGCTGCGCCGCGCTCGCGCCG
>JBIKYW010000472.1:0-3245 GCA_044355055.1 Planctomycetota bacterium
CCGGGCTCCATGTTTCGCTTGAGGATCGCCGCTCGCGCGCGAAGATGCGGCTTCCATGCCGCCTCCGAGTGCGCTTCCGATCGATGCGGTCCTGCCGGCGCTCTGCACCGCGCTGCGCAGCTCGCGAAATGTGGTCCTCCGCGCGCCCACGGGCGCCGGAAAGACCACCCGCGTGCCGGGGGCGATTCTCGACGCCGGACTCAGCGGCGGAAAGCAGATCGTGATGCTGGAGCCGCGGCGCCTCGCGGCCCGCGCGGCTGCGCGCCGCATCGCCCAAGAGCGCGGCGTCGAGCTCGGAGGCGAGGTTGGCTGGAACGTGCGCTTCGATCGCCGTGCGAGTCGCGCGACGAAGATTCTCGTCGTGACCGAGGGCATCTTGGTCCGCCGCCTGCAGGACGATCCGTTCCTCGAAGACGTCGGCTGCATCGTCTTCGACGAGATTCACGAGCGCAGTCTCGACACGGATCTGTCGCTGGCGATGGCCCGCAAGCTCCAGCGCGAAGCGCGCGACGACCTACGGCTCGTCGCGATGTCTGCCACGCTCGTCCCCGACGCCCTCGTGAAGTTCCTCGGCGACGCACCGCTCGTCGAGAGCGAAGGTCGGTTGTTCCCCGTGGACGTCCAGTACCTCGGCTACGACGAGCGCGTGCCGCTGCAGCGACAGATGGCGGCCGGCGTTGCGCGCGCGCTCGAGGCGACGCGCGGCGACGTGCTCGCGTTCTTCCCCGGAGTGGGTGAGATTCGACGCACTCGCGACGAGCTGCGCGACATCGCGGGTCGTCGCGGCGCCGAGCTGCACGAGCTCTATGGCGATCTGCCGCCCGAACAACAGGATGCGGTGCTGCAGCGCCGCTCGGCGCGCAAGATTGTCCTCGCGACCAACGTCGCGCAGACCTCGGTCACGATCGATGGCGTGACGGCGGTCGTCGACAGCGGGCTCGCGCGGGTCATGCGCTTCGATCCATCGGTCGGTCTCGATCGTCTCGTGCTCGAGCGGATCTCGCGCGCCTCCGCAGATCAACGTGCAGGTCGCGCGGGACGTACGGCGCCGGGCGTGTGCTTGCGTCTGTGGAGTGAAGGCGAACAACGCTCGCTCGCGGCCGAGGACGATCCCGAGATTCGTCGCGTCGACCTCGCGGGAGCTGCACTCGAGCTGCTCGCTTGGGGTGAGCGCGATCTGACGCAGTTTGGCTGGTTCGAAGCTCCGCAATCGGCCGCGCTCGAGCGTGCGACTTCCCTTCTGCGCCGTCTCGGCGCGCTCGGTGAGAGCGGCCTCACTCAAGTCGGACAGCGCATGTCCGCGATCCCCGTGCATCCGCGGCTCGCGCGCTTGATGCTCGAAGCTGTCGAGCAGGGCTGCACGTCCCGCGCCGCGCTCGCGGCCGCGCTGCTCTCCGAGCGTGATCCCTTTCTGCGTGGTCGCAGTCGCCGCAGCGCAAGCCACGTCGGCGACTCGGACCTCTTCGATCGCGTGCAGGCGCTCGAAGCCTTCGAGGACAGTGGTTCGACGTCGAGCGAGCTGGGCGAGCTCGACCGCGGTGGCGCGCACTTCGTGTTACGCGCGCGCGATCAGCTCGTTCGGCTCGTCGACACGAACGACTCGCGCGGAGCTTCGAAGTCGCTCGCTCGCGCGTTGCTGGCCGCATTCCCCGATCGCCTCGCCCGCCGTCGCGAGCCGAAGGGACGGCGTGGTGTGATGGCGGGCGGGCGCGGCGTCGTGCTCTCGGAAGAGAGCTCCGTTGCGGAGGCACCGCTGTTCTTGTGTCTCGATCTCGACGCAGGCGCCCGAGGTGAGCGGGCGGAGGCCGTAGTGCGCATCGCGTCCGCCGTCGATGCTTCTTGGCTCGATTCCACGCGAGTGCGCACGTCGACCGACGGAGTCTTCGACGAGGAGCGCGAGCGCGTCGTGGCGATGAAGCGCACCGTCTTCGACGATCTCGTTCTCGAAGAGGTGCTCGCCGGCGTGCCCGAGCCTGCGGAAGCGTCGCGTGCGCTGTGCGAGGCCGCATCGACGCGGTTGGAGCGCGTCTTGCCTGCGGCGGACGATGAGCTGTGGGGCTTCGTGCGGCGGGTGCAGTGCCTGCGGATTTGGATGCCCGAGCTCGCGCTTCCGGCCTTCGACAACGCGGTGCTGCGAGAGATGTTGCCCGATCTGTGCGAAGGTCGTCGCAGCTTTGAGGAGCTGCGACTCGCGCCGTGGCGAGACTATGTTCGCGCCCGCATCGAGCCGCGCCTCCTTGCGACGATCGAGCGCGAGGCGCCCGAGCGCCTCGAGGTCCCATCGGGCAGCGAAATCCGTCTCGTCTACGAGCCCGGGAAGGCGCCGGTTCTCGCCGCGCGCATTCAAGAGCTCTTCGGCCTCGCCGAGACGCCGCGCGTTGCCGCGGGACGCGTCGGCGTGTTGATGCACCTGCTCGCGCCCAATCATCGGCCGCAGCAGATCACCGAGGATTTGCGCAGTTTTTGGGACAACACCTACCCGCTCGTCGCCTCCGAGCTGCGCCGCCGCTACCCGCGACACTCGTGGCCCGACGACCCGTGGAATGCGCCCGCGGAGCGTCGTCCCAAGCGTCGCAACACCTGAGCGACTGCGTACCTACGGCGCGTAGGTGAGCTCGATGGCGTCGGTCAGGCCCGATTTCTTGCACGACGGCGGATCGCGGAACCAGCCCTGTACGTGCACGATGTCGCCGGCATCGAATGGCGCGCCGAGCGCTCCGCTCCAAGAGGAGACGCGCGTATTCCAGTCGAGCATTAGGGTTCCTTCGCAAGTTCCTGCCGCTCCGCCCGTGCTTCCCTGCATTACGCGACACAGGGGCTGACGAACGCACAGGTAGTTGGGTGCGCCGCTGCACCACGGC
This sequence comes from Planctomycetota bacterium, assembly GCA_044355055.1. Classification (GTDB taxonomy): domain Bacteria; phylum Planctomycetota; class UBA1135; order UBA1135; genus F1-120-MAGs118. The sequence continues at coordinate 2,862 of JBIKYW010000472.1, forward strand.
TGTCCGACGCGACCGCTCACGCCATAGAACAGGATTCCGGCGCGCGCGCCTTCGATCGCGCTGACCGTGATCACGCAGCTGCTCGTGTGAGCGATGTTGGGCTGGCCGCTAGCGGAGATCTGTCCCACGCAGCCGTGCGAGGAGCCCGCGAGGGGTTGAGGGCAATACGTCGCGGGCCCAACTACGTCGTCGAAGCAGAGGCTCCACGACGCAAAGCTCCCTCCATCCTGCGCGTGGTTCCAGTCGTACACCGTGAGGGTGTACACACCGGAGACTGCGGGCAGGCTCGACAGCGCTCGATTGCTGATTCCGCATGCGCCCTGCGGCCATGCGCCGAAGCGCTGTTGGTAGGTTCCCGGCAGCTCGTAGCCGAAGTTGATCGTT
>JBIKYW010000066.1:0-10676 GCA_044355055.1 Planctomycetota bacterium
TGCTTTCCTCGCACATCCTCTCGGAGCTTGCGGAGATGTGCACGACGATCACGGTGATCGAGCGTGGACAAGTGCGCGGCAGCGGCGCGGTCGAGACCGTGGCGCAAGGCGTGACGAGCGGCCAGCGCATCTTCGTCCGCGCCCTCGCTGGCGTCGACGCGCTGCAGCGGCGTTTGCTGGAGCTACCGCAAGTCTCAAAGGTGCATGCGGAGCGCGAAGGCCTCGCCTTCGACTTCCTCGGAGACGAGCGCGCGCTCTCCGAGCTGCTCGCGAATCTCGCCGCGAGCGGCTTGGGCCTGATCGAATTCGCCCCCAAGGCGGTCGACCTCGAGGACGTGTTCCTGTCGCTGACGGAAGGCAAGCTGCAATGAGCACCCAAGCGACGATGACCGAGCGGCTCGGCGATCGGCTCAATCCGATCCTCGTCAAGGAAGTGCGCCAAGCGCTGCGCGGCAAGTACTTCCGCGTGCTCTTCTGGATCACGCTGCTCGTGGGCACCTTGATCGGTCTCGGGGTGATCGCCGAGGCCGGCAGCGAGCCTTCGATCGAGACCGGCCGAGTCTTCTTCATGACGATCTTCGGCGTGCTCTCTGCCGCCGTGCACTGCTTTGTCCCCTTCTCCGCCTTCCTCTCGACGAGCGCGGAGTGGGACGAGAACACCTACGACTTGCTCATCATCTCGAACCTGCGCCCGCGGCAGATCGTGCAGGGCAAGCTGCTCTCCGCGCTGATTCAGGCCCTGCTCTATTACTCGACGTTCGGGCCATTCCTCGTCTTCGCGTTCCTGCTGAACGGAATCGACTTGGGCTCGGTGGCCGTGATCCTCGCGGGTTCCTTCGCGCTCTGCATCGCACTGACTCTGTCGGGCGTCGCCGCCTCCAGCCTTGCGAGCAACAAGATCCTGCGCGTTGTGATCATGGCGCTCTTCGGCTTGGGCCTGATGGCCGTGTGGGGCATGTCGCTGGGCCTCGCGGCCGCGATCACGTTCGAGCCGCAAGTCTTGCGCTCGATCGAGGGGCAAGTTGCGTTCGTGGTGTTCCTCACGGCCGCGCTGGTCCTCGCACTTCTCGCCAATGCCGTCGCACTCGCGCGCTTCGCCCACGAGGAGGAGAACCGATCGACGCCGCTGCGTGTCATCGCCACGGTGATCGTGGTGTTTGCGACGCTGTGGGGTACGTGGCTCGTGGCCGAGTTCGGCGCTGGCGAAGCGATGATGGGCTGCCAAGCCGCGGCGGTGCTCTTGAGCTTCCTTCCATGGCTTCTGCTTTCGACAGAGCCCGAAGAACTGCCGCGTCGGACGTCCGCGAGCGCACCGCGCAGCCGCGTGCTCGCGCTACTTCAGGCGGCCTACATCCCGGGCGGTGGCCGCGGAGCGCTGTTGTGCTTCCTGCTCGGTGCCCTCGCCGTTTCGGGCTCGCTCCTCGGAATGCGCTACGCCTCGGGCTCGCTGCCCATCGCGCTGGACGTCACGGTGGCTGTCGCGGCCATGTACGCCTACCTGCTGGTCTTCAGCACTCTCGCCGGTGGCATCGGCGCGTACTTTGTTCGTCGCGCCTCGGCGCGCTTGGTGCTTCGCATCGCGGTGGTCGTCGCGGTGCCCGTGCTCATCATCGTGCCGAGCCTGATGGCCATCTTCCTCGACAACAACGATGGCTCCGATGCCTTCTCCCACGGCTTCAATCCGTTCTACGTCGTCTACACGCTAAGTGAGGGAGAGCGTCCGACCCTCGCGCTCGTCGGTCTAGCACTCGCCCTCGCTCTGAGCTTCGTCGTCAACGCGCCGCGCATCTTCAGCGGGTTGCGCGAGATCTTGACCGCCAGTCGAGCCGTGCGCACCAAGGGAACCGATGCGCCCGCGGCCTGAAGCGCTCGCGCTCGGCGAGCGGTGGAAGCTCGGATTCGATCGGACACCGCCCCGCGGACCTGCCGGTGAAAGGCTCGCGCGCGGCACGGGTGCCAGCCTCGAGTTCCACGACCGACGCAGCTACGTGGCGGGCGATGACGTACGGCACTTGGATTGGCGGGCGTATGCACGCACGGACCAATTGCTCGTGCGCCAGTGGCGCGAGGAAGTGCTCGCTCGCTGCGAGATCCTCTTGGACGTCTCGCGCTCGATGGAGATCGAGCCGCGCAAGGCGCAGCTCGCGGTCGACCTCGCGGGCTTGTTCTCTCGGGCGGCCGCGGAGTCCGGCGCGCTCGCCGTCGTGCTCCCCCTCGACTCGCAGCCGCGACAAGTGTCCGTCGCCGAGTTCGAGCGGGAGGGTGTGACGTTCGAAGGCCGCGCGAGTCTCGGCGATGCGCTGCGCGGAGTCGGCGGCCTTTGTCGTCGCGGTGCAATGACCCTCGTGATCAGCGATTTTCTCTCGCCGCATGACGCCGCCGAGCTCGTGCGTCCTCTGGCTGCGCGCGCGGGCGCGCTCGGAATGATCCAAGTGCTCGCCCAAGAGGACATGGAGCCACCCTTGGGTCGTGCGGCTCGCATGACGGACTGTGAGAGCGACGAAACCCTCGACATCGTGCTCGATGCGACGACCGTGGCACGCTACGTCGAGCGACTCGAGCGGCTGCAGGGTGCGCTCGAAGAGAACGCGCTGCGTGCGGGCGCGCGATTTTCGCGCCTGATTGCGTCGTCGGCCTTGGAAGACCAGTGCCGCGCGTACCTTGCGCCGCAGGGCTTTCTGGTTCCCGCGCACTGAAGGCGCGCTCTCAGCGATCGAGCTTGCGGCGTGCGGCCTGACGCGCCTTGGTCAGCGCGTCGTCCATCGAAGGAGTGCCAGACTCTCGCGGCGCAGTCGCAGGGTTTTCCCCCGTGCTCGCCGTTTCGACGGCGGGTGTGGGACGTGTCGGCGTGGCCGGGACGGCGCGCGGAGCCGTCGCAGGGGAGATCGACTTCGCACGCGGTCGCCACCGTGCAACGAGCGCCGAGAGACTGCCCCAGACATGCAAGCGGCGGAATCCGATTTCCACGAGGAGCAGCAGCAGGGCGAGCAGCACCAACTCGCGGCTCACCACGCGCCACACGCGGGCCTCGCGCTCTCCACGAAACAACGTCCCCAAGGGCGGCGCGACTTCGCCGCCCGACGCGCTTGCGATCGCACGCAGCACACGTTCGCCGCGGCGTGGGTCCGCGCTGCGTTCGAACTCAGGGCTGTAGGGCAACGTGAGAGGCGGCAGAGTGAGCATGCGTTCGTCACCGCGCGCATCGCGGCCGAGCACGACCGAACCCAAGAGCACGCCTTCGCGCACGAGAGGTACGCGCGCCTCGTAGCGCGTCTCGCCGACGCGCTCCAGCGGAAGCGAGGTCGTGGTTCCGTCCGCGCCGGTGATGCGCACGCGCGCGCTGCTGAGATCGGGCGGCGTCGCAGCGCGCGGATCTACCTCGACCGAGATCACCCCGTCGCGCCCGTCGCGCGTCGCTGTCGCGAACAGCTCCGCGGGCTCCTCCTGACCGGAGAGCCAACGGACCACGGTGACGAAAAAGGGCGCGAAGCCGGGCCATGCGACCACCTCGGCTCCGTAGGTTCCGCCGATCTGTCCCGCGAACGCCGCCGTCCTGCCGAGTCCGCGATACGCGAAGGCAAACGCAGGCGAGCTGAACTCCCCCATCACGATCGCGCCCGCGGTCGAATCCTCGCGCAGCCAGTTGAGGTTGTGTCCGCCGAGCACGGGGAAGCCCGCTGCGGGATCGAGCTCGCCCAAGCCATACAAGTCGGGCAGCACGCGCGTCGCCGTGGGTTCCTCGACGAAGGTGGACCGCGCGATGCGCATCGTGTCCTGCGCGAAGAGCCGCGGAAGCTCGCCGGGGTCCATCGTGAAGTAGCACTCTCCGCCGCCCGAGCGGGCAATTTGCCGCAGGAACTCCGCATCGACGTCCGTCGGTGCGCCCAGCGCGACGACCGAGACGGTCACGTTGAGTTCCCGCAGGCGTGCGATCAGCTCGGGCACGCGCTCCGGCTCCTCCGCGTCGGCGGCGTCGGCGAACAGGATGATGTGTCGATTGAGTTGCGAAGCCCCTTCGAGCTCGCGCGCCGCTGCGCGCAGCGCGGTGTAGGTGTAGATGCCGCCCCCCATGCTCTCGATGCGGCGCACGCGCGCACTGATCGACGGAATGTCCTCCGCTGGCACCAACGCCTGCACGACGTGCGGCGAGGAATCGACGGCGATCACCGCGACGGAGTCGAGCGGCGAGAGGAGCTCGATCGCTGCAACCGTGCCGAGATTCGCGAGCTGCATCTTCGGCACGCCGGGCGTCGCTTCCGCGGCCATCGAGCCCGAGCGATCGAGCGCCACGGCCAGCGCGATGCCGATCTTGCGCGTCTCGTGGCGCATCTCCATCGAGACGGGCAGCACCTCGTCGACGGGCGAGAGGTGCCAACCTCCGATGCCGAAGCTGGCCGCGCCCCCGGTCATCAAGAGCCCGCCGCCGCGCTCGAGCACAAACTCTCGCAGCGCGCGCATGCCTTCGCCGCCGATGCGATCGGCGGAGACATTCTCGAGAATCACCGCGCGGTGGCGCGTGAGGAGGATGCGATCGAGCCGCGCACTCTCGGGACTCGCGACCGCGACGGGGATCGCAGCCTTGCGCAGAGCGAGCGATAGCGAATCCTCGGCTCCATCTTGGTTCACGACCAGCACGGAGCGTTGGCCCGCGACGCGCACCACACCCAAGCCGCGATCGTTCTCGGCGACGCGATCGGCATGGCCGGAGAGTCGCAGCTGGTACTGCGCCACTCCCGGGCGCGCGAGTCGGTCGCGGAACGGAATGCGATTCAATCCCGCCTCGAAGCGACGGCGACCGCTCGCGAGCACCTCTCCATCGCGAACGAGCTCGTAGTCCGCTTCGACGGCGGCATCCGCGCGCACCCAAGCGCCAAAGGCGAAGGGCTCGCCCGCGCCAACTTCGACGGGCAGCTCGATGCGATCGACGGCGAGGTCCGGCTCGCTGCCGCGCGCCATGGGACGAACGTCGATGCGTACGCCCCGCGCGAACGCCGAGCGCGCCACCGCGACGGGATCGCTCCCGTTCGACTCCCCATCGGAGAGGAGCACGATCGAGCCTTCGCGCTCGCGGGGCACCAACGCCAACGCCGCGTCCAGCGCGCCACCGAGGTCGGACGCATCCGCGTCGATCGCGCGCTGAAAGCCCTGAAAGCGCGTGTCGCGATGCGGCAGCTGCTCGATGGCGGCATTGCCCCCAAAGCTCACGATCGCGACGCGATCGCCCTCACGCCGCGCTTCTTCCGCCGCGCGCAGCACCTCCTTGACGCCCGCATCCGCGTCCGCGGGCATCGAGCGCGAGCGATCGACGACGACGACGAGGTCCCGCCCGTTCTCACCCAGGCGCAGATACGGAGCCGCCGCCGCCGCGAGCAGCAGCGCCAGCGAAAGCGCACGCACCACCTGCGTTCCGCGGCCCACGCCCCGCAGCTTCCACCATGCGAGTGCGACGGGGAGTGCGAGCAAGAGGAACTCGGGGTGGACGAATCCCATGGTCAGGCTCCCGCGCTCGCCGCGCGCAGGCCGCGCTGGAGAAACCACCAGTCGAAGAGGAGCGCCGCGAGCGCGAGCGCGAGCAGTGCGTACTCGAACCAGCTCAGCGCGGAGTCGACCGTGGCATTCGCGTCCTCGGAGTCGCGCTTGCCAGGGAGCGCCGTCGAGAGATCCGACTCCGCGGAATCGACGAAGGAAAGTGCGAACGTCGCGACCGTGCGCCCTGCATGGGAGAGCTCGTAGAGACCCGCGGCGTCGAGCCCATCGACGATCACTTCTTCGAGAGCTTGGACTTCGCGGCGCGCTGCCTCCGGCGCACCGCGCGGACCTGCGAGGACGTACAGCGCGAGCTTCTCGCGCTCGTCCCCCGCGAGCTCGCTGCCCGGCCGATAGCGCAGGCTCTCCCCGACGACGAGGTTCGTGCGCACGGGCCCAGAGAGCTCCGCGCGGCGCGCCTCCGCGAGGTTCGCGAGCAGGATAGGCCAGTCGGGCGAGCGCTGGAGCGACGAGCGCGTCGGATCGAGGTTGATGCGCCACAGAACGCGGGCGCCGCGGCGCTCTTCGGTGAGAATCGGCTGATTTCCCGCTAGGACGAGCGGGATTCCCGCCAGCGCGAGCTCGGGGTCGATGCTCCAAACCACTCCGTCGAGCGTGAGGCCGTTCAGCACGGGATGCCCGCGTTCGACGAGGAACGGTCCGATGAGGTCGCGCCGCGCGGAGCCCTGTGGTTCGAAGGACAGGTTCCAACTCGCGGCGCCGAGCTCCGGACCGCGCGTCAGCGCGAGGTGTGCAGTGTCGAGGGCGTCCGCAGCCGTCGCCTGCGGAACGAGCGCCAGCCAGCGCGCGATGTTGCGCTCGCCGGGATCGGCGAGGCCGAGCGCCTGCTCCCACTCCGCGCCGAGCGTCGAGTGCAGAGCGAGCGTGCGCGGGGCTGGCGGGACGAGCTGCACCACGTTGTCGATCGCGAGCGCGTCCTCGGGGATGCGCACTTCGAGCTCCGCGATGCCTTCGGGCACGTCGAACGCAAGGTGCGCGCGATCACGCGCCGCGAGCTCGACTTGATGCCGCGCAAGCTCGCGCCCGGCGGCGCTCAGGCGAACCTCGAGCGCGCGCGGAGCCCGCGCATAGCTCGCAAACGTGAGGAACGCCCGCTCGCGCGCGGCTTCGCCACGACGTGCTTCGCGCGTGCGAACGGCGTGGACGATGGCCCAGTTATCCGACGGCTGTCCGACGGAGACGAGCTCGACGCGCGGCGGATACGCCTCGGGCTCGAAGCGATCGGTCACGAGCAGCACGCGCCCTTCGCCCGCAAGTTCGAGGCCGAGCGCGAGCGCTGGGTGGAGATCGTGTCCAGCGCCTCTTGGACTCCATTCCGCGAGACGCGCACTCGCCTCGCTCGGAAAGGCGGCCGGGCCGGCGATCAGGGCGGGGCGAGCGCCGCTCTTCACCAAAGTCACGCGCGAGCCGCGCGGCAGCGCGTCGATACGCGAACGCACGAGCGTCACCGCGCGCTCGGCGGCAGAAATACCCTCCAAGGTCGCCGCCATCGAAGCCGACGAGTCGAGCACAACCACGAGGTGCTCGGAGCGGCTCGCGGAGCAGCTCGCGCGAGGCCCGGCGAAGCACAGAGCCAGCGCGAGACTCGCGAGCAACTCGCACCACAGCGACGCGCTGCGCACGAGCCGCTCGCGCTTGCGGCCCGAGACAGGCTGCGTGTCCTCGGCGCGCCACAGAAAGAGCGCGCTCACCGGACGTGGCTCGAAGCGACGTCGATAGAGGTGCAGCGCCAAGACCGCGGGTACGGCGAAGAGCGCGAGCAGACCGAGCGGATGAGCGAACACGGTGCGTAGCCTTGGTCGCAGCGGATTCTACGTCGCACCCTCCGTGGCGGCGCGAGGATTGATTCCCATCCCTGCGACTGCGTGCAGCTTCATTCCTCGCGACGCGGACCCTAACCTGTTCGGCGCTCTCCATGGAAACTCTCCTGCACCCCACACTGCTGCGCATCGAGCGCGAGCGACTCCTCGAGCTCGACTTGGCCCTGACGCGCGAGTGGCTGGAGACCGACGGCCTCGGCGGCTACGCCTCGTCGACGGTCCTTCAATGCCCGACGCGCCGCTACCACGGCCTGCTCGTCTCCACGTTCCCCGGCACCGACAAGCGCCACGTCTTCCTCGCGCGCCTTGAGGAGAGCGTGCACGCGCTCGACGAGAGCGGCATCGGACCGGCGGGCGAGGGGCACTTCCCGCTGTCGATGGCGCGCTACCCCGACACGTGGCACCCGCAGGGGCACACGACGCTCGAGAGCTTCGAGCTCGCGCCGTTCCCGACTTCGACGCATCGCTTCGGCGAAGCGCGCCTGACGCGCGAGATCCAGATGACGCACGGCTCCCCCACCGTGCTCGTGCGCTACACGCTGCGCGGAGGCGAAGACGAGCTCGAGCTGCGCGTCCGTCCGCTGCTCGCCTATCGCGAGGCGGATGCGCTCACGTTCGAAAACGTCGACCTGCACCCGGAGGTGCGCTACATCGGCACGACGCGCCGCGCGCTCGTTCTCCAGCCGTACACGGGCCTGCCGCCGATGGCGTTGGCTCTCGACGCGCGCGAGGGCGCGTTCGAGGGCGATCCGGTCTGGTATCGCGACATCGAGTACAAGGTCGACCGCGAGCGCGGCTACGACGACCGCGAAGACAACTTCAGTCCGGGTCTCTTCCGCATTCGCATGCGCCCCGGCGAGAGCGTGGTGCTGTGCGCCTCGTTGGAGACGCCGCACAACGACCTCGCTGGTCTGTGGGACGAACATGCGCGCGCGCGAGTCGAGAAGGCGAAGGCGGCGCAGGCGCGCGGGGCGGCCCAGCTCGAGCTCGGCGCCGACGATTTCCTCTTCCGAACGCGCTCGGGCCGCTTGGGCGTCGTCGCGGGCTATCCGTGGTTCACGGAATGGGGTCGCGATCTCTTTCTTTCGCTGCCCGGGCTCTTGCTCGCGCGCGGACGCGTCGCCGAGTGTGGCGAAGCGCTCGCGGGCGTCGTGCCATTCCTGCGGCGCGGTCTGCTCCCCAACATCTTCGGCTCGACGCCGGAGACGAGTCACTATGGCTCGGTGGATGCGTCCTTGTGGTTCGCGCGCGCCGTGCGCTTGTACGAGCAGGCGGGCGGCGATTCCGCGCTGATCGCGAGCACCCTGCGACCGGCGCTCGTCGAGATCGCGACGCGCTACAGCGAAGGCACCGAGCTCGGGATCCGCATCGACGAGTCGGGCCTGCTCCTCGCGGGCGACGGCAAACTCAACACGACGTGGATGGACGCTGTCGTCGACGGACTCGCCGTGACGCCGCGCGATGGCCTCGCGGTCGAGCTGAACGCGCTCTGGTACTTCTTGCTTGCGTACTTGGAAGAGCTCGCGGAGAAGGCCGGCGAAGCGCGCGAAGCGAAGCGCTGGCGCGCGGATCGAGCGCGGGTCGGCAAAGCCTTCTTGGAGCGTTTCTGGCTCACCGCGCCGCGCTATCTCGCGGACACTTGGAAGGACGGCGTCGCAGACGCGCGCGTGCGGCCGAACATGGTGATCGCTGCGGCGCTCGAGTTCTCGCCGCTCAGCGAGTCGCAGCGCGCCGACATCGTGGTTCGTTCGGAGCTCGAGCTCGTCACGCCGCGCGGCCTGCGCACGCTCGGCCCGCGCGATCGCGACTATCAAGGGCGCTATCGCGGCTCGCCACAGGAGCGTGACCGCGCCTACCACCAAGGCACGGTCTGGCCGTGGCTGCTCGGCTTCCACTGCGAAGCCTACCTGCGCTGCCATCCGGCGACGCGCCGCAGCGCGGATCACGTGCGCGCGCTGCTCGCGGGCCTCGAAGCAGAGGTGCGCTCGCACGGACTGAACCACGTGAACGAGGTCTACGACGGCGATCCGCCGCACCGTCCGGGCGGCTGCTTCGCTCAAGCGTGGAGCACGGCCGAGCTCCTGCGCGCGCGAGCACTCGCGGCGGCCGCGGAGAAGGCCAAGCGATGAAGGTCCTGATGCTGGGCTGGGAGTTCCCCCCGCACATCACGGGTGGGCTCGCGACAGCCTGCGCGGGACTGTGCGAGGGACTGCACCGGCACGGCGTCGAGGTCACGTTCGTGATTCCGCGCGCGCATGGCGACGAAGATCAGCGCTTTGCGCGCGTGATCGGCTGCAACGAGGTCGAAGTCGACGACGAGTGGACCGAGCGCGAGCTGCGCAGAGTGAGCGCGAGCGAGCCCGGCGCCGTCGTCGAGCACGAAACGGTCACCTGGCGCGCGGAGCGAGAGAGCTTCGTGCTCCCGCCGCACGACGCACCGCGACCGTCGGCTTACGAGACTCCCAGCGCGCTCGAAGCGTGGCTCGAGAGCCTCGCGCCGCGCGTCGGAGAGCGCTGGCGAGTGCATGCCGACGTGCAGCTCGTGCGTGGACACGCCGCCGCGCACACGGTCGAGCGGACCGAGGAGGTCGAGGTCCGACGCCACGCGCGTCGCCGCCTCGAGTTCACGGGTCGCTATGGATCCGATCTGTTCGGCGAGGTCGAGCGCTACGCGCGCTGCGCGGCCGAGCTGGCCCGACGCGAGGTGTTCGACGTGATCCACGCCCACGACTGGATGACGTTTCCCGCGGGGATCGCCGCTGCGCGCGCTAGCGGAAAGCCCCTCGCTTGCCACGTGCACGCGACCGAGTACGACCGCTCGGGCGACACGCCGAACACGCGCATCCGCGACCTCGAGCAGCTCGGTCTCGACCACGCGGAGCGCGTCGTGTGCGTCAGCCACTACACCGCACAGAAGCTGCAGCGCCACTACCGCGTGGCGGAGAACAAGCTGCGCGTGGTGCACAACGCGGTGAACAAGAGCGAGCAGGCGCGCTCCGTGGGCAGCGAGCGCCACATCCCCGAGCCCGTCGTGCTCTTCCTCGGCCGCGTCACCTATCAAAAGGGGCCCGACTACTTCCTCGAGGCCGCCGCGCGCGTGGTGGCCGTCGAGCCGCGCGTGAAGTTCGTCATGGTCGGCTCCGGCGACATGCTGCCGAAGATGGTCGAGCGCGCTGCGCGCATGGGCCTCGCCCGCCACGTGCACTTCACAGGCTTCCTCAAGGGCGCCGACGTCGAGCGCGTGTACTCGCTGGCCGACATCTACGTCATGCCGTCGGTCTCCGAGCCCTTCGGCATCTCGCCGCTCGA
>JBIKYW010000473.1:0-3237 GCA_044355055.1 Planctomycetota bacterium
GCCGGAGCCAGAGGAAAGGGGCGAAGAGGCTACTAGAATCCCGGCCAGCGACCAAACCCGCGCCCACAGGGCCCGCGGGGCCTTCGACTCCCCATGGATCCCCAGTTCCTCTCCGGCTTCACCCCTGGCGCGCGCGTCGTCGTCGCGATGAGCGGCGGCGTCGACAGCTCCGTCGCGGCGCACCTCCTGCATCGCGCCGGACACCCGCTGGTGGGGCTCTTCATGCGCAACGGGGTCCATGTCGATGCGGCGGAGTCTCACAAGAAGTCCTGCTGTTCCGTGTCCGACGCTCGGGACGCCCGCATGGTCGCGGCCTCTCTTGGAATTCCATTTCAGGCTGTCGACCTGAAGGGCGAGTTCGGCGGGATCATCCGCTACTTCCTCGCCGAGTACGCGGCGGGACGCACTCCGAACCCCTGCGCCATCTGCAATCGCGACCTGAAGTTCCAGCGGCTGCTCGACTTCGCGGACGAGCTCGGCTGCGAGGGCGTCGCCACGGGGCACTACGCGCGCATCGAGGTGCGCGATGGACGGGTGGAGCTGCGCCGCGGCGTCGATCGCAAGAAGGACCAGAGCTACCAGCTCTTCAGCGTCGCTGAGCGACACCTCGCGCGAGCGCGCCTGCCGCTCGGCGGCTACGAGAAGCCGCGCGTTCGCGAGCTCGCGGAGGCTGCGGGGCTCCGTACCGCCAAGAAGGCCGACAGTCAGGAGATCTGCTTCGTGCCGTCGAATGACTACCGCAAGCTCTTCGAGGAGCGCGGCATCGCGACGCACGCCGGCAACCTCGTCGACACCGCGGGGCGCGTGCTCGGGGCGCACGAAGGCACCGAGCACTTCACGATCGGTCAGCGCCGCGGCCACGGCGTCGCGGGCGCCTATCCGCTGTACGTGGTCGCACTCGATCCGGCGAGCGGCACGGTCGTGCTCGGCTCGCGCGAGGAGTGCTGCGCGAAGTCGATGACCGTCGACGAGCTCAACTGGATCGGCGTCGATGTCGCGCCCGGCTCATCTGTGCGTGTCGAAGTGCAGGTGCGCTACCACCACACTCCCGTCTGGGCGACGGTGCATGCGGAGGGCGCCACGGGCGCGGTCGTGTTCGACGTGCCGGAACTGGCCGTCACGCCGGGACAGGGTGCCGCGTTCTACCTCGGCGATCGCTTGATCGGCGGCGGCTGGATCCGCTCGACCCAGCTCGTGAACGGGCTCGCAGCGGACGCGGGCGGAGAGCGTCATCACGGCTAGGCGCGGCAACGTGGCTCGCGCATCCACGGTGCTCATCGCGCTCGGCGCGCTTCTGTGCGCTTGGGCTGGTTGGGCGCTCGCGGAGGTACCGTTGTCCGTGGCGAGCGAATCGCGAATCCGCATCGTGCTCGCCGACGTGTCGGACAGCGTGACGCGCGTTCGACCGCAGTTCGATGCGACGCTCTCGCAGGCACTCTTGGCGGAGGCGCGCGCTGCGGAGGAGCGAGACGAGCGACTCGCCGTGATCGGGTTCGCCCGCGAGGTCGTGCGCTGGTATGGCCCAGCTTCGCCCACGGAGTTCCGCGTGGCGCCAGAGTGGTACGCGGGGGCTCCTCTGCGTCGGGATGGCACCGCGTTGGCGAGCGCGCTCGCAGCCGCGGAGCGCATGGCGCAGGTTGAGGGGGCGATGGCCACGGTGCGCGTGCTCGGCGACGGCACGTACACCGGCGCGGATCCCAGCGCGCTCTCGGCGCGCGTCACGACGGAGTGGGTGACCTTGCCCGACGCCTCGGTGCTCGACCCCGGGTTGGGGCACGTCGAGTTGCCGCGGGAAGTCGAGGTCGGTGCTCCGCTGACGGCGAGGGTCGAGCTCTCGAGCTTGCCCACGAGTGCGCGTTCTGGGGCGCGAATCGCCGTGCGCGGGCTGCCCACCGGCGAGCAGGTTTTCGCGGTGCCGGAGGCCGGTCCGAAGGTTCGCCTCGAGCTCGGAGCGATGCCCGAGGACGTGCTCGAACTCACCTTCGAGCTGCGCGTACCGCAGGATCCCATCCCGGAGAACAATGTCGCGAGCGCGACCGTTCGCACGCGCTCGGCGCTCGCCGTGGTGCTCCTCGCCTCCGAGTCGGAGCGTGCGTCGGCGGAGGCGCTGGCGCGCGCATGGAGTGCGGAGCCCGGTGTGGAGGCGAGGGTCGAGCCGTGGCGCGAGGGCGCGGCCCTGCCGCAGCAGGCCGACTTGCTCGTGACGCTCGACCTCGACCCGCGGAGCTTGTCTGCGGACGTGGTGGGGCCGCTGGTCGAGCAGGGCGGCGGTTGGATTGCGGCGGGGGGCGCTGCGTTGCTCGCGGGGCTCGATACCCGCGCCACGGGGAGCTGTGCCGAGCTGCTGCCACTCGAACCCGAGGACGACGACGCCCCTCGGGACGTCGTGCTCGCGGTCGATGCCTCCGGCAGCATGGACGGCGCCGCGTTCGACAGCGTGCGCAACGCGGCGCTCGAGCTGGTCGGGAAGCTGCGGAGCGCGGATCGCATGTCGCTCGCGCTCTTCACGGATCGCTTGGGGCCGGCACAGGACCTCGGAGCGGGCGCCAGCGATGCGGCGCGCCAGCGCGAGCTCGCGCGCGAGATGCTCGACCTCGCTCGACCGAGCGGCCCGACCGACTTGCCGCAAGTTTTCGAGCAGCTCGTCGAGCTGCGCGAGCGTGTCCGACGTCCCGCGCTGCTCTTGGTCCTGACGGACGGGAGGGACCAGCGCTCGCTTCCGAGTGCGCGCGGACGACTCGGCGTTGCGGTCGAACGGCTTGCCGAGGCCGGAGTGCGCACGGTGGTGCTCGCCAGTGGTGCGGAGCCCGACCGCGAGTTTCTCTCCGTGTTCGAGCGGCCGGACGTGGGTTGCACTTTGCGCGCCGTCGAGGGTGATCTCGAGGGAGCTTTGGAGCGCTCGGCCAACGAAGGTCGCTGGCGTGCGGGTGCTCGCAGCGTCGTGCCGCAGCTCGGAGCCGGTGACTCCTTCGCGGAGGAACTCGCGCGTGCGCTGCAGTCCTCGCCCGGCATCGAGCGCACGCTCGCCCTGCGCGCGCGAGCGGGGGATCGTGTCGTGCTCTCGGATTCCGAAGGGCATCCGCTGCTCGCCGTGCGGCCGCATGGCTTGGGCTGGTGTGCGACATTCGGAACACTGCCTTCGGGGAAAGGCTCGCCGGCTTGGGCGCGCGGTTCCGCATGGGTGCCTCTGGTGCGTGGCCTCGCTCGCGGGCGGCGGAGCGCGGCGACCGAGCCACC
>JBIKYW010000474.1:0-3230 GCA_044355055.1 Planctomycetota bacterium
TCCGAGCTGCCCGCGATGCGCAGGCGGACTTCGACGCGCTCGCTGCTCCGCAGGCGGACAAGGTCACGCCCGCCGATGAGCTCGCCTTGGAGTCGCCGAGTCTCGCCGGGACGCACACTCAGGCTGGTGCGCGCCTCGGCAACGCTCGGGGTGTGCGCAAGCAGCGTGAGCGGCGCCGGGGCGGGCACGAACTGCACGGCCCCTGCGAGAGTCGGCGGTCCGGAATCGTCGCCACCACCGCCGCCACCGCTACACGCGGCGAGGAGGGCGAGGATACCGAGGACTTGGAAACGAGACCCGTGACGACGAATGAACATGCGGCGTGCTCCTCTGCGCCGCGACCCGCGACGCACCGAAGCACGATAGCGTGGGCGCACGGCCCAGAAGAAGTTCCTATTCGAAGCGGAAGCTCTGGAGCACCTGCACGTATTGGACTCGCTCGAAGCCACGGGGGTCGGGGCAGCGCTTGTGGTTCATGCTGCCCTTAGCTTGTTCGAGCGAGTCGTATTCATGCTGCTCCAACCACTCCCGAAGCTCGGAGACCAGCGTCGACATCCGCTCGGGCCCGTGTCGCAGGAGCGCCGACACGACCTGAACCGAGTCGGCGCCCGCCATGATGGCTCGGACGGCATCGCGGGCTTCGTGGACTCCGCCGCTCGCAGCGAAACTCGTCCTCAATTGTGCGGAGAGAATCGCAAGCCAGCGCAGCCGCAAGTTCAGTTCCGAAGAGTCGGAGAGCCGCAGCGTGCGTACGACTTCGAGGGCATCGGGATCGATGTCCGCCTGATAAAAGCGATTGAAGAGCACGAGACCACGAGCGCCGGCGTCGACGAGCCCGCGCGCGAATGCGGGCAAGGCTGTGTAGTACGGTGAGAGCTTGACTGCGACGGGAATCTTCACCGAGGAACACACGGCGCGCACGACGTCGATCGCCGTGCGCTCGATCTCGTAGCTCGACACCTCAGCGGACGTCACGAGCTCGTACAGATTGAGCTCGAGCGCGGCCGCACCCGCTTCCTCCATGAGCGGCGCGTAGCGGAGCCATGCACCTTCCGTCGTACCGTTCAGCGACGCGATCACCGGCACCGGAACTCGACGACGAATTCTTCGAATCTGCTCGAGGTATTCGTGCGGCCCGAGACGGAACTCGTCGGGTTGCGGCAGGTAGCTTGGGGCCTCGGCATGGGCGTTGGCGTAGGTGTCGTGGAAACGCTCGCGTGCCAGAGCCTCGCCGCGGAGCTGTTCTTCGAAGAGCGAATGCATCACGATGGCCGCAGCGCCAGCATCCGCTAGGCGCTGCACCATGGAGAGGTCGTCGACGAGAGGCGACGCTCCGGCGACGAGCGGATGGGGGAGACGGAGACCGAGGTAGTAGGTCGAGAGATCCATCGCTTGGGCTCCTAGCTCTTCACCGTTTCTTGTTGCTTCGGACTTGCAGCCAGTCGCTGCAGCACTTCCCAACGTGCCCGCAGTTCGGCCTGCGACTCCTCGACCATCGCCTTGAACTGCGCGGGATTCTGCTGCTCGACCATGCGGAAGCGGGTCTCGTTGCGCATGTAGCCGAGCAACGACCCCGAGGGCTCTGCGGAGTCGAGCACGAGCGGCGCCTCGCCAGCCTGTGCGCGTCGAGGGTCATAGCGGTAGAGAGGCCAACTCCCACAGCCGACGGCGAGCTTTTGCTGTTCGGGCCCGAGCGCCATGTCGTAGCCGTGCGCGATGCAGTGGCTGTAGGCGATCACGAGCGACGGACCGGGATAGCTCTCGGCTTCGAGCAGCGCCTTGACCGTCTGCGCGTCTTTCGCGCCCATCGCCACGCGAGCGACATAGACGTGCCCGTAGCTCATCGCCATCAGAGCGAGGTCCTTCTTTCCAAGGGACTTTCCGTTGGCCGCAAACTTCGCAGCCGCACCGCGGGGAGTCGACTTGGAAGCTTGTCCGCCGGTGTTGGAGTACACCTCGGTGTCGAGCACGAGGATGTTGACGTCGTGACTCTGGCTCAGCACGTGGTCGAGGCCACCGAAGCCAATGTCGTAGGCCCAGCCATCGCCGCCCACGAGCCAGACGCTCTTGCGGACGAGGTAGTCCGCGAGCTGTGTCAGGCGCAGCGCCGTACGCTCCGTATTTCCGCGCAGCAACTCGCGCAATCGAGTCACGCGCACGCGCTGGGCGTCGAGGTCCGCTTCGCTGCGGCCCTCGCAGGAAAGAAGCGCGTCGACCAGTTGTTCGCCGAGCGAGCTCGCGTGCGATCGAACGAGAGCCATCGCCTCGGCGCGCAGTGCATCCACGCCGAGACGCATGCCGAGTCCAAACTCGGCGTTGTCTTCGAACAGGGAGTTGGCCCATGCCGGACCGCGGCCGTCGCGGTTTCGGGTGTACGGAGTGGTCGGGAGGTTGCCGCCATAGATGGACGAGCAGCCCGTCGCGTTGGCGATGAGCAAGCGATCGCCGACCAGCTGAGTCAGGAGCTTGAGGTAGGGCGTCTCGCCGCACCCCGCGCACGCGCCTGAGTACTCGAACAGGGGTTCGAGCAGCTGCGTGCCCTTGTTGTCGAGCTTCACACGTTCACGCGGCGCTTCGGGAAGTCCGAGGAAGAACTCGTAGTTGCGCCGCTCGTCGGCGAGCAGACTGGGCTGGGGCGTCATGTCGAGCGCCTTGTGACGCGGATTGGACTTGTCCTTGGCGGGACAGACCGCGACGCACAGGCCGCAGCCCGTGCAGTCTTCGGGCGCCACCTGGATCGTGAACTTAGAGCCCGCGAACTCAGCGCTCTTCGCGTCCACCGACTTGTAGGTCGCGGGCGCGTCGCCGAGCGCGGCGGGCTCGTAGACCTTTGCGCGGATCGCCGCGTGCGGACAGAAGAGCGCGCACTTGTTGCACTGGATGCACAGCTTGGAGTCCCATGTCGGAATCTCCGCTGCGATGTTGCGCTTCTCGTAGCGGCTCGTGCCCGTGGGCCACGTTCCGTCCGGCGGGAATGCGCTCACAGGAAGGTCGTCGCCGTGCCCTGCGATCATCGCCGCCGTGACGCGCTGGACAAACTCCGGCGCGTCGCTGCTCACCGCGGGCAGCAGCTCGGTGCTCGAAGTGATCGTTCCGGGCACGGCGACTTCGTGGAGATGGGCGAGCGCTGCGTCGATGGCCGCGAAGTTTCTATCGACCAGTTCCTGTCCCTTCTTCCCGTAGGTCTTCTGGACCGCCGCCTTGATCTTGGCGATCGCGTCGTCGCGGTA
>JBIKYW010000067.1:0-10593 GCA_044355055.1 Planctomycetota bacterium
CCCACCGTCCCTCGCAGAGTGACGGTGGGCCGCGGCGCTTCTCTGGCGGTGTCCACGAGCCCTGCCGTGATCGGCACCTCCCGACATGTGCACCCAAGACACGGCAGCGAGCGCGGCGCGACGCGGCTCGCAGTCCAAGTCCCCGCGAACCTGACTCGTGCTCGAAGTAACTGTCGCGACGGGGGCTTGGGGCCACTGCGAAGACAAAATGAACGCGAGACGTTGGCATCGCAGCGAACGGAGACTAGATCCTGCTGCGCGAGGAGCTGACCGGCAACGTCGCCGGAGGTGTGTCCGCAGTCGGCGAATCACGCGCCAGAGCGTGCTGCGATTCGGAGTAGGAAGCGTGTCCACGATGAAGTCCCAGTCCCGCGAGCGCGAGTCGCGACGGGTGGTGCTCGTCCTCGACGATCTCGGCGAAGCGTTCCGACTCGACCTAGGACGTGAGCCTTCGCCCGCCGAGACGATGATGGCGATCGTCCGCGGCGGTCTCGAGCGCGTCACGCCGCACGGCCTGCCCAACGGAATCGGCATCTACGTCAACGATGACTTTCTGCACGATGAGTCGCTCTACGACAACGATGCAGCGACCGCGCTCGCGGCCCGCGAGGGGCTGACGATCTTCGGACCGGCCATCGTTGTCCGAGAACACGGCTCGGCCTTGGAGACCCTCTCGGTCGAGGACATCGCGCACATCGCAACTCGACTCGAAGTGCCACTTGCGCCACGTGTACGTCGGCCGAGCAAGAAGCTCCTCGGCCAGCGCAAGCACCTCACGCCGGAGGAACTCGAGAACTTCCGCAGGGCCCGTGCGTGGACAAGGTTGGACGATGGCCACGTTCGCGAAGAAGTGGCCGCGCAGCATGTGTTCGAGTTTGCTCCCGACGACGCCGTCACGTTCTAGTTTGCTCTCCATGCAAGTCCGACCCGTGTTGCTAGCTCTCCTGCTGACCTCGCTCGCAGGCTGCCACAGCGAAGACCAACCACGCGCCAAGCTCGATCACGCCAACCAAGCCGAGTTGAACCTCTTCGCTGCCTCCCTCGCGTCGCACCAGAGAGTCCAGTTCGATCTCACGCGCGCGCAGCTGCAGCGCAAGCTCGACTTGAACGAGCTCGAGGAAGAGGAACGCGCGCACGTCGCATGGCGCGCGAACATCGATGCACAGGTCGCACTCGAAGTCGCGGAATACACGGGCGGCTCGATCGCACCCCTCGTCGAGTCCACAGCACAGGCCCGGGCATACGGAGAGCGCATGCTCGAGCTCCAAGCCCGCATCGACCGTCTCGATCGTGCCGAGCGCTTGCGCGGCTGGGTCGCAGACATACGCAGCGCAGTCTCGGACCTCGCGCGAACGCTGGGTCTGTGATGGCTTCAGCGGATGGGGAGCTTCGCCGTCCGAGGATCCTCACGCTGGACGCGGCGACGGGCGACGGCCCGCTCGAGCAGCTCGATCGAGCGCATGCCTTCCAGTGCTTCGCGCACGGACTCGCCGAGCTTCGTCTCCTCGGCGACGACCGGCGCGAGCGACGCACGGCACGTCGCGAGCACGCCGGCTGCGGCTTCGAGGTCGTCGATCGACACGAAGAGCGCGCACCACTCGTCGAAGGCGCGCACGCGGTCGAGTGCGTGACAGGCTCGCTCCGATGCACGGCGCAACCAGCGCTCGGCGTCGGCGAAGCGACCGAGCAGCGCGTAGCTCTTGCCAACCCACAGCGCGGCTTCGTCGCGGCGGCGCGGCGGCGCGGACGCATCGGCGCACAAGCCGAGATAGAGGTCGAGCGCGCGCTCGACATTGCGGCGTCGACGTTCCAAGTGCGCGCTCTCCAGCACGGCACGCGCGCGCAGCGTCGCATCCGTCGCCACCGTGCTCACGACCTCGAGCTCGCGCAGCGCGGCGAGGTCCTCGTCGACCCAGCGCAGCTGCTCCGCGGCGCGAAATGCAGCGTCGGCCACGGCCGCGCGCTCCTGCGGGAAGTTCTTGCGCACCGCGATCCACGCGAAAGCGCAGGCACGACGTGCGGTGGGCAGATCCGCGGGCCGCGCGCTGCGGACGCGGGCCGCGAGCGCGAGGGCGTGCTCGCGCTGCGCGACCACCGTCTCGAACCGCGGGACGGCTGAAAGTTCGCGCTCGAAGCGCTCGTTTTGCGAAAACGACACGACGACGAGCGCGGGGATCAGGAGCGGCGGCAGCATCGCTAGCTCCTCCCCAGCTGCGACTCACGCAGCGCTGCGCGCGCGATCGGACCCGCAAGGGCGCGGCTCAAACGTCGTCGCGCACGATAGAGACGGTGCTTGGCGCTGCCCGAGCCGCAATCGCCGGAATAGTGCGTCTCGAGCAAGCTGCGCTCCTCCTCGCGAAGATGCGAGAGCGCGCGCCGCAACAGGCCGAGCGCCGTCTCCCGCTCGACGAGGTGGGGACCGAGCTGCCACAGGTCCGCATGGCGCTCGCCCACGCAGTCGGCCATCGACTCGGGGCATGCCACGAAGTGGAGGTCCTCTTGCAGCTCACAACGCACGCGCCCCTCGCGCCGCCCGCGGTCAGCGAGAGCGTTGGCTGCGATCCGCAAGAGCCACGGCTCCAGCCGCTGCGGGTTTTGTCCACGGCGGCGCGAGCGCACCGCCCGCAGCAGCGTCTCCTGCACCAAGTCGTCGATCTCACTCGCGTCGGCGCAGCGACGCGCCGTCCAAGCGCGCACCAGCGGCACCAATTCCGCGAGGCCATTCCAGCTCTCACACTGCGTTCCCTTGTCCATCGAGTCGTCGTCTCCTGCGGCCGGCACTGCGGCGCGGGACACAAGACGCCGGAGGACGCGCGCGGTGGCGGTGTGGAGAACGGCACAGGGCGCGCACGATCGAAGTGCGGACAGGCGGGCGGGGAATCGCCGGAGCCGAGCGCGGACGCAGGCGAGGGATTCCCCACCTCGCCGCAGAGCTTCCGAGCCCCAATCCGGAAATGCACCGCGGGCGGCGGGGCGCCAAAGCACCCTGCCGCCCGCGTGGTCGGGAAGCTCCCGTTGGCGCGATTAGCGTCGCGAATCCCGGGCCTTCGCGGCCCACTCCGAGCCGGGGTATTCCGTGACGAGCTTGCGGTACATCTTGGTCGAGTTTGGCTTCGCGGCATCACCCATGAACTCGAACACCTTGCCCGACTGATAGAGCGCGCGCGGCACGTAGCGCGTCTGGTCCTTGTAGTTGACGACCACGCGCAGGTAGCTGAGCAGGGCTTCTTCGAGGATCGCCGAGGCGTCAGCGTTCACGCGCAACTTGTCGACCGCTTCTTGAAACAGGCAGTCGCCCATGCCGGTGTAGGCGCCGGCAAGAGTCGCGCCGTCGGCCTTGGGGTCCTTGATGACCTGATCGTAGAGCTTGCGGGCCTTGGCGAAGTCCTTCGACTCCCCCTCGATGTGGGTCTCGGCCTCGAGGACGCGCGCGCGGTTGCGAACCGCGGGGAAGCCCGAGCCCGCTTGGGTCCCGATCTCGATGTAGCGATCGCGGCGCGCCTGCGCCTTGCCGGCGCCGAGCTCGACCTCGAGGAGCTCGGCCTGCAGGCGGAACGCGTCGGACAGGGCCTTCGACTTGACGAGCTCCTTGAGCGCGTTGACGGTGGCCATCGCGTCGTCGCCCTTCTTCAAGTCGCGCTGAGCCGAGGCCTTGGCGACGTAGGCGAGCGGGACGTAGCGCGACTCCGGCGCCTTCGCGACGAGCATGTCGGCGAGCGCGATCACTTCCGTGATCGACTCCTGGCTGCTCATCGCCATGTTGGTCTCGATGGCGCGGTAGAGCGCGTAGCCCGGCGCCCACGCCTGCTTGTCCTTCTTGTTCGAGCCCGCGAACACGGACTCGGCGAACTCCTTGAAGCCATCGGCGGCGGCCTCGAGGTTGCCGTCTTCGAGGTCGGAGTGGGCCGTCGCGATCAGGCCGGGGACCTTGCTCGTGTAGACGACCGAGAGCACCTGATCGGCGGCGACGTTTTGCTCACCCGCCTTGCCCTTTTGCTTGTAGAGCACGCCGCCGAGCGTCTCGTTGGTGATCTCGACGTCGTCGAGGGTCTTGCCGTCGGTCGTGGTGATGCGGTCCGCGAGGGCCGGGGCGGCGAGCAGGAGGGCGGCGAAGAGGGCCGCGGGGCGGAGGGTCGGCATGGCGGGACGGAGGGGTGGGGTCGGAGCGGTGTGCGGGTGAAGTACCCGAGCCGGCTCCGGGGGTTACGGCGGCCCCGAGGGGGCTGCGGCGGGCGGCGAAGGATACGTGGGGCGCGAGAAAACTGTCAACGCGGGCCGCAGGAGGGGTCGCGGGGGCCCTCGGCGCTGCGCTGGGGCTGCTCGGGCGGTCCGCCGAGGCGCCGGAAGCTGACGAGCTCGGCCGCGACGGCCACGGCGATCTCCTCGTGGGTGCGGGCGCCGATCGAAAGGCCCATCGGCGTGCGCACCCGATCGAGGAAGGCCTGCGGGACCCCGCGCGCGCGGAGCTGCTCGAACAGGAGGACCTTCTTGGCGCGGCTCCCGATCATGCCGAGGTACTTCGGGCGCGCGTGGGCGCGCGCGAGGGCCTCGAGCACCTCGCCGTCCTTGTCGTGGCCGCGCGTGACCGCGATCACGTACAGGTCCTCCCCCGGCGCGAAGCGCGCTGCGAGGTCCGCGAGCTCGCCGCTCGCGAGCTCGTCCGCGTCGGGGTGGCGCTCGGCGGTGACGAACTCCGCGCGGTCGTCGACGATCGTGACGTGGAAGCCCGTCATGTGCGCGAGCTTCGCGATCGCGCCCGACACGTGGCCGCCGCCGAAGAGCACGAGCCGCGGCACGACGATCGGCTCGACGAAAATCTCGAGTTGGCCGCCGCACAGGAGCCCGCTGTCGGGGTAGTCGCGCTCGTTGAGCGCGAACGAGAGCGTGCGCGAGCGCTCGTCCTTCATCGCGGCGAGAGCGGACTCCAGCACCTCGGCCTCGAGACACCCGCCCCCCACCGTGCCGACGAAGCTGCCGTCGCGCCGCACGAGCATCTTCATCGTGGTCTTGCCCGG
Organism: Planctomycetota bacterium; assembly: GCA_044355055.1. Lineage (GTDB taxonomy): Bacteria > Planctomycetota > UBA1135 > UBA1135 > F1-120-MAGs118. The sequence continues at coordinate 5,016 of JBIKYW010000067.1, forward strand.
CGTGGAGCCGACGGTCTTGGTGATCGTGCACAGCGCACAGGGCTCACCCGCGCGCTGGAGCTTCACGATCTCTTCGTAGATGTCGGCCACGCCGCGGATGATACGACTTCGGGCCGAGTTCGCGCGCCGTCGCGCGCGGAGCTCAACGCCAGAAGTAGTGCCAGCCGCAGTCCAGCCGCGTCGAAGCGCCCGGCTCCAGCGTCAACTTCCAGCGGAACTCGCCGAAGCCGTTGAAGTGGAACCACCAGTAGGGCCAGTTCCACCAACTCCACCATGTCGTCGAGCGCGACTCGCCCGAGAGCGCGACGAGGTCGAGCTGGCGACGCTCTCCCTTCTGCCCCACGGAGTCCGCCATGCCGAGCACGGCGCGGCGGACCTCGAGACGCACCGGCGTGCTCTTCGCGTTGCGCAGCTCGACCGTGCCGTCGAGGTCGATGCGTCCGTACTGCTCACCGTTCCAGCTCTCGGCGTTGGGAGTGCGCCCGCGCTCGCTCTCGTCGACCTTGACCGAGATGTCGATCGCGGGATTGATCACGAGGTCCGTCTCGGCGCCGAGCGGTGCATAGCTCATGCGGCCCTGCGCGAGCACGCGGCCCTTCGAGAGCACGAGCGCGGGTGCTGTGGTGAGCGGCGCGTCCGAGGTGTTGCGCAGGCGCAGCACGTGCATCACCTTCGGCGCGGCGAGCTGACGCGCGAGCTCCATCAAGCGATCGCTCTGTAGCTGCGTGCGCACGTCCATCGGCGGCGAGAGCGGGAGGTCGAGCGTGTAGACGTCTTCGTACTTGAGCGTGAACTCGCGCAGCGGGAGCACCATGCGCTCGCCCTTCTTGAGCGTGATGCGCTGGACGGTGAAGACAAAGAGGTCTTCGGCGGCCTCGGCCCCCGAGACCGCGCCGGGCAGCGCAGCCGCAGCGTCCTGCTCGACGAATCCTGCGGCCTGCGTCATCAGCGAGTTCGAGAGCCGATTGGAGAAGTTCTGTCCGAAGTCCATGCGCTCGGCGACCTGCGCGAGCTCGCGTTGCAGCGAGATCGGATCGACGAGATCTTTGAACTCGAAGCTCGGGACGCCGATCACGAGGTTGACCGTCGCGTCCTCGAGGTCGATCAGGTCGTTCTGCAGCGCAGCCTGCAGCTGCACGCGCGCCGTTCCGGCGCCGTCGATGTCGAGCTTGTAGCTCGGGATCCAGCGTAGGCCGCGCTGCACGTAGACCACGCCCACCTTCGCGTCGGCTCCGCCACCGGAGACCTCCAGCGAGAGCTGCTCGCGGCGCTCCTTCTGCGCGACCTTACGGCCGGCTTCGCCTTCGATCTCGATCCAGCGGACCTGTTCGAGCGGCACCGCGCGCGTGCCGTTCTCGTTCTCGACGAGCACGAAGCTCGCGCCGTTTCCCTGTTCGCGCTTGGGAACACCTCGAAGCGTGCCGAGGAGCTCGTCGTCCGCGGAGTCCTTGATGCGCACGCGCTTGCCCAAGTTGGCCTCGATCAGCTGACGCAGATCGAGCGCCTCGACCTCGCGCGTCACTTCTTCGCTTCCCGCTTTCGCGCTTACGAGCCGCGCTCCGCCGACGGCATAGGGCCAGAACGTGCCCATCACCGGCACGGGAAGCTCCTCGAGCACGACGCGTCCGCCCGCGTCCGGCGCGAGCGACTGCTCACGCAGGACATAGGCGTGTCCATCCTTGAAGACGGTCACCTCGCGCACCGGCAGCGCGGGGCGGGGCAACGAGGGTGTCTGGGCGCGTGCGACGGCGCAGGCCCCGAACGCGAGCGAGAGTGCAAGTGCGAGCGAGTGACGCATGAAAGTTCCTTCCGTCCGAATTCTGCCGATGCGCGGCGCTCGGCGCACGGGGATGTTGGGCGCAGGCCTTCAACGTGCCGTGTCGAACGCACGCGAGCAAGAACTGCGTAACAGCACCGCCTCGCTAGGATGCGACGCCCTGCGGAGCACGCCATGCGCACAACCCTGCCTCTCGCTCTCACGCTCTCGATCGCCTGCCACACCGACGCGCCCGCGCCCACAGCGCCGCCGCAGCTTTCGGAGGCGAACGCACCCGCGTCGCTGTTCGACGGTCGATCCCTTGCGGGGTGGGATGGAGACCCGCGCTTTTGGCGCGTCGAGAATGGCTGCATCGTCGGCGAGAGCACGGCCGCGAACCCCTGCGACGCAACGACCTACCTCACCTGGCGCGGAGGAACGCTCGAGGACTTCGAGCTGTCGTTCGAGTACCGCATCGTCGGGGGCAACTCGGGCGTGCAGTTCCGCAGCGAGTCCCGCGACGGCTGGCAGATCGCGGGCTTTCAAGCGGACATCGAAGACGGTCCCAACTGGACCGGCTGCCTCTACGAGCAAGACGGCGCGGGCGTCGTCGCGACGCGCGGTGAGAGCGTGGAGCTCGACGGCGCGGGCGCGCGCAAGACGCGCTTCGACGACGCTGCGCAGCTGCTCGCCAACGTGCGCATGCGCGAGTGGAACGAGTACACGATCCGCGCGCGGGGCGAGCAGGTCGAGCTCTCGGTCAACGGGCGTGTGACCGCGAAGGTTCGCGACCAGCGGCCGCAGCGGCGCCTCGCGGGCGTGCTCGCGCTACAGCTGCACGCGGGCCCGTCGATGAAGGTCGAGTACCGCGAGCTGCGACTCGTGAAGCTGCCGACGAGCGACGCGGCGCCGGTGGTGCTCGCGCCTAAGCCCGAGGGTCCCGCGAAGCGCGTTCTCGCCCAAGTTCGACGGAGCGCGGCCGTCGTGGCTGTGGGCGAGCGCCGACTCCGCGGACGGAGATGTGGTCGCGCTCGCACGCCGTTTCGAGATGTCCAGCGCGGCCAGCAAAGCGTGGCTGCGCGGCAGCGCCGACAATCAAGTGCGAGTGTTCCTGAACGGCGAGCTCGTGCTCGCTCACGACGAATGGTCGCAGGCGGTCGAGGTCGACGTCGCGGCGCAGGTGCGCGCGGGCGAGAACACGCTCGTCGCGCTGTGCAGGAACGAGGGCGGGCCCGCGGGCGCTTGGTTTGAGCTCGAGATCGAGCGGGACGCCGCCAAGCCGATGCGCGTGCGGAGCGACGGCAGCTGGTTCGCCGAGCGTCTCTCGCCGGAATTCGACTGGCGCGCGTGGAAGCCCGAGTCGATGTCCTGGAACCGTGTCTCGCCCGCGCACTCGGTCGGCGCGTTCGGCACCGCACCGTGGGGCTCGCTCGCTTGGACGCCGCAGCCCGTCGAAGACGATCAACGCGCGCTCGAAGCGAGCGCACTCGAGCTCCGGCCCGGCTTCAAGGCCGAGCTGCTCTACTCGGTCCCGAAGTCGAAGCAGGGCTCTTGGGTCTCCCTGTGCGAGGACCCCGCGGGCCGCTTCTACGTGAGCGATCAGTACGGCGGAATGTTCCGCATCAGCGTGGGCGCGAGCGAAGCGGACACGCGCGTCGAGAAGGTCGACGTCGACGTCGGTGGAGCGCACGGCCTGTGCTGGGCGCACGGCTCGCTGTACGCGGTCGTGAGCGAGGGACAGGGCCGCGGCCCAGGGCTGTATCGCATCCGCGACACCGACGGCGACGATCGCCTCGACTTCGCGCAGCTCCTGCGCGCGATGGGCAGCGGCGGCGAGCACGGGCCGCACGCGGTCATCCCCGGCGCCGACGGCGCGCTCTGGATCGTCGGAGGCAACCACACGCCGCTGCCGGAGCCGATCGACGTCTTCGCGCGGCCGCGCAACTGGGCGGAAGACCTGCTCGAACCGCGCATCGAAGATCCGAACGGTCACGCCGTCGGAATCCGCGCGCCCGCAGGCTGGATCGTGAAGACGGACGCCGATGCAAAGCACTGGGAGCTCTTCGCCTGCGGCTTCCGCAACGCCTACGACATGGCGTTCTCGCGCGAGGGCGAGCTCTTCACGTTCGACTCCGACATGGAGTGGGACATGGGCGCTCCCTGGTATCGCCCCACGCGCATCTTCCACGTCGTACGCGGCGCGGACTTCGGCTGGCGCGGCGGGCCGGGAAAAATGCCGCCGAGCTATCCCGACACGTGGCCGAGCGTCGTCGACATCGGCGCCTCGTCCCCCACCGGCGTGACCTTCGGGTACGGCGCGAAGTTCCCGCCGCGCTACCAGCGCGCGCTGTACGCGCTCGATTGGGCCTACGGGACGATCTATGCGGTCCATCTCGAGCCGCACGGCTCGACCTTCACCGGCACGGCTGAGAAATTCGCGACGGGCAAGCCGTTCCCCGTCACCGACGCGGTGATCGGACGCGACGGCGCGATGTACGTCACGACCGGCGGCCGCCGCACGCAGTCCGGTCTCTATCGAATCACGCACGGCGGGCAACCTGTCGTCGACGCGCAGGAAGAGCGCGCCCATCGCGACGTGCTGCAGGCGACGGATGGCGCGCGAGAAGTGCGGCGCTCCTTCGAGGGCTTCATCGCCACCGGCTCGGCAGCGAGCGTCGACATGGCCAACGGCCTCGATGCTCCCGATCGCTTCATCGCCGCTGCCGCGCGCGTGGGGTTGGAGCATCGCCCCCTCGACGAGTGGCGCGCGTTCGAGCCTGCCACGACGTCCGGTGCAATTCAGGCCTGTGTCGCCCTTGCGCACATGGGAACCGACGAAGCGCGTACGACGTTGCTCGCGCGCTTGGCCTCGCTCCAGCTCACGGACCTCGATGAGACGACGAAAATCGGCGCGGTGCGCGCGCACCAGTTAGCGCTGATGCGCTTCGCGGACCTCGACGCGGAGTCGCGCGAGGGCTTTCGCCGACGCATAGAGCCGCTCTACCCGAGCGGTAGCGCTGCCTTGGACCGCGAGTTGTTGGTGCTGTTGGTCCAGCTGGACTCCGCACGTGCGCTTGAACCTGCGATTGCCGTGCTCGACAGCGATGCCGCGCAAGAAGAGCGGATCTGGGCCGCGTACTGCCTGCGCGTCGCCAAGGTCGGCTGGACGGCAGAGCTCCGCGAACGTCAGTTCCGCGGGCTCGCGAGCCTGCTCGCCGCGGCCAAGGGCGGGCACAGCCTGCGCAAGTATGTCGAGGAGATTCAGCGCCAGTCGGCGGCGCAACTGGACGATGCAACTCGCGCGGCGCTCGCAGGCCACCTCGAAGCCCCGAAGCCCGCAGCAGCTGCGCCGACGAGCGTCGAGCCGATGCGCTTCGTCCGCGCGTGGGATCGCGAGGCACTCGCAGCGTTCGTGCGCGAGCCGCTCGTCGGCCGCGACTTCGAGCGTGGTCGCGCGCTCTTCACACGCGCGCGCTGCTACGAGTGCCACCGCATGGCGGGCGACGGCGGCGGCACGGGACCGGATCTCACAGGCGCCGGCTCGCGCTTCAGCCGCTCGGACTGGCTTGACTCGCTGCTCGAGCCGTCGAAGGTGATCTCCGATCAGTATCAGGACACCGAGATCCTGACAGTCGACGGCGATCTCTTCGTCGGCCGCATCGAGCGCGACGACGCCGAGGGCGTGACGCTGCGTCGCCTGCCGCCGCAGGAAGACGCGCTCGACTTCGCGCGGAGCGAGATCGAACGGCGGCGTCCCTATCCGATGTCGCGCATGCCGTCCGGCCTGCTCGACGTGCTCAGCGAAGACGAGATCCGCGACCT
>JBIKYW010000475.1:0-3214 GCA_044355055.1 Planctomycetota bacterium
GGCCGAGGACAACCGGCAGCGCTACCTCTGGCTGGCGCAGAAGGTGAAGTGAGCGAGCGTCCGCTCGTTCGATTGCCTCCCCGTTGTGAGCCCCACCACCCCCGCTAGAATCCTCGCCTCACCCATGCGCCGCACTGCCGTCCTCCTCGCGCTGTCTCTCCTCGCCTCGCTCCCCACGGCCGCTGCCCAAGGCGGTGGCCGCCCGGATCAGGTCTACGTGAAGAGCAAGCGCGACGGCTCGGTCAGCGCCGTCACCGGTGTGGTCCAGCGCTACGAGCTCGGCAAGGTCACCGTCGCCGTCGGTTCGAAGGAGAACAACTACGACGCGTTGCAGGTGCAGAGCGTCGAGTGGGGCGACGTGCCGCCGTCCTTCCGCGAGGGCCACATCTACGCCGAGCGCGGGGCTTGGACCGACGCCGCGAAGAGCTTCCGCGTCGCCGCCGGCGATGCTGGCGCGCGCGACGTCGTGAAGGCTGCCGCCAAGCGGCATCTGGTCGAGGCCCTGCTCCGCAGCGGCGGCGAAGACGCCGCTCGCTTCACCGAGGCGGCTAACGAGGCTCAGGCCTACCTCGCGGCCTTCGCGCAGAACGTCGAGGTGCCCGAGGTGCGCATGCTGCACGCGCGCGCACTGTGGCTCGCGGGCAAGCCCGCCGAGGCCGGCGCCGCGTACCGCGGGCTGTACGGCGAGTTCAAGGCGGATGGCTCAGCGGCGGGCTACGATCCGGTGATCTGCCTCGAAGCCGGTGTCCAAGCGGCGCGCGCGCTGCTCGACGGCAAGGACACGCTCGGCGCCCGCGAGATCTACACGACGCTCGAAGGCCAAGCGGGCCCGCTGCTCGTCGCGGCGGCGGACGGCCCCCAAAAGTCCGCGCTGCAGGCGATCGTCGACGAGGCCGGTCTCGGTCAGGGCTTCGTCGATCTGGCCAGCGGTCAGGCCAAGCAGGCGCTCAACTTCTTCCAGAGCCGCGTCGGCGCGCTCAAGCCCGACTCGAGCCCGACCGCGCGCTTCGCGGCGCAGCTCGGACTGGGCGAGGCCTTGCTCGCCGAGAGCAAGCCGCGCGAAGCCACGCTGGCGCTCTCCAAGGTCGTGGGACTCGAGTGCAGCGACCGCGATCGCGCGTTGCGCGCCACGGTCAAGCTGGCCGAGGCCTACTCGAAGCTCCCCGATCCCGACGCGCGCCAGCAGGCCTGCTCCCGAGTCAAGGAGGTGCTCCAGAAGGGCGCCGACGCCCCCGCGGCCCTCCGCGCTCGCCAACTCGCCAAGGACTTGGGCTGCTAGACTCTCGCCCCCTCAGGTCCGCACCTCCGCCAATCCCCCCTTTCGCACATCTCGGTCGACAAGGGTCCCACCTACTTCTCTTCTCTCTCCCCCACCCTCTCTTTAGGAGTCCCCGGGTCATGACGTTCCGTTCCGTTCGCTCCCGCGCCGCGGCCTTCGCCCGCCGCGCCCTGCCCGCGCTGGCCGTGATGCTCTTTGCCGCTCTCCCGCTGCTCGCGCAGGACGGCGCCGAGGGTGCGGCGCCCGCGGCCGCCGAAGACACCTCGCTGTCGCTCTGGAACCTGATCGTGCTCTCGGGCTTCATCGGCTGGGTGATCATCTTCCTGTCGATCGTGACCCTCGCCGTCATCATCGAGAACTACGTCACGCTCGCGCGCGAGAAGCTCGCGCCGCCGGAGATCGTCGACGAGATCCAGAGCCTGTTCGAAGAAGGCCAATTCCAAGAGGCGATGGAGCTCTGCGAGAACGAGCCCAGCTTCTTCACCAAGGTCTGCGCCGCCGGGATCTCCAAGATCGGCCAGCCTTTTGAGGTCATCCAGACCGCGCTGCAGGAGATGGGTAGCGAGGAGTCGATCCGCCTCAACCAGAAGATCGGCTGGATCTCGGTGCTCGCCGCCGTGTCCCCGATGCTCGGCCTGTTCGGCACGGTGCAGGGCATGATCGCGTCCTTCCACGTCATCGCAAACACCGCCAACCCGACGCCGGCCCAGCTCGCGAGCGGTATTTACGTGGCGCTCCTCACGACCTTCGAAGGTCTGATGGTCGCCATCCCCGCGACGGCCGCCTTCGCCTACCTCCGCAACCGCCTCGTGCGCAACATCATCGAGGTCGGCGCGATCGTGGAAGACCTGTTCGAGCGCTTCCGCCCGACGAACAACCAGTGATTTCCCTCCCCGCCGGCGTCCGGCGATCGACGGCTCCTCGACGGATCCGTAGGTCGCTGGCCCAGCGGGGGTAGAGGCTTCCGGAGGCCCCATGAACCTCGCCAAGAACCAGTCCAACGACGAGATCGTCATGGACATGACGCCGATGATCGACATCGTGTTCCAGTTGATCATCTTCTTCATGCTCCTGATGGACATGAGTCAGAAGGACCTTGAGACCTTGGTGCTTCCCAAGGCCCTCTCGGCCGTGGAAGACAAGCCCAACCCGCTCGATCCGCGCCCGGTGATCAACATCACCGCGGACGGTCAGATCCTGGTGAAGCGCGAGGTCTACTACGACCCCAAGCGCGACGACGGCTACAAGAAGCTGAAGGAGTACCTCCTGATGCGGGCCCGCGCGATGCCCAAGGCCCCGGTCGAGCCGGGTTCGAAGGTGATCGCTCCCGACAAGCCGATCCTCGTGCGCGCCGACCAGTCCACCCCCTTCAAGCACATCCAGAAGGTGATGGAGATCTGCGGCGTCCAAGACATCAAGATCTGGAAGATCGAGCTCGCCGCCGGTCAGGAAAAGCCCGAAGAGGGCGCTGCCGCAGGAGGCAACTAGATGGCCATCGGAGTCAGCGACTCGCAAGAGTCCATGGAAATGAAGGGCGACATGACGCCGATGATCGACGTCGTGTTCCAGCTCCTCATTTTCTTCATGCTCACGATCAAGTTCAAACTGCTCGAGGGCAAGCTCTCGGCCTACCTGCCGAAGGACGTCGGCGTCAACCAGACGCAGGCGGAGCCCAAGGAGAAGGTCGAGATCAAGCTCAAGGTCGAGCGCGAAGGATCGAAGCTCAAGCCCGACGGCTCCGGCCCGTGGGACGGGGAGGGCGCCTACAAGTACGGCCCCGACCGCGTGATCCGCTTCTCGGTGGGCCCCAAGAGCAGCCTCGAGCTCAAGGAAATCGTGGCCCGCGTGAAGGAGCTCTACAAGATCGACCCCAAGGGCTCGGTCACGATCGACCCGCTGCCGGGTACGTGCTACTCGGACGTGATCCGCGTCCTC
>JBIKYW010000068.1:0-10566 GCA_044355055.1 Planctomycetota bacterium
TGGATGCGGTGCACGAGCGAGCCGGCGCACGGCCTCGCGTAGACCTTCGCGCCGCCGCGCGCATGCAGCTCGAGCGCGCTGGCTGCACGAGCGTCGACGTCTCGGATCGCTGCACGTACCTGCATGTCGACGAGCTGCCGTCCCATCGAAGAGAGGTGACCCACGGCGGCGCCGTGCGCGCGGGTCGCATCGGCGCGTTCATCGCGGCGCGCACGCGCTGAGCTGCCCTGCGCCGAGCGGCGCAGGCTCGCCTACGCTCTGCGGTCACTGCGGACCGTGGCGTCCGCGTGCGAAGAGATGCCGAGCGAGCGCGACGTCGAGATCCGCGCGAGGAGGCGTCCATGACCGCGAAGCAAGTGCTGTTCGAGAGTGAAGCCCGCGAGAAGATCCTGCACGGTGCGGAGCGGCTGGCCGATGCCGTGCGCATCACTCTGGGACCCAAGTCGAAGTCCGTGCTGATCCAGAAACACTGGGGCGCGCCGGTGGTGTGCAACGATGGCGTGACGATCGCCAAGGAAATGGAACTCGAGGATCCCGAGGAGAACCTCGGCGCGCAAATGCTCCGTCAGGCAGCCGAGCGCACCGGAGACGCCGTAGGCGACGGAACGAGCACGGCGACGGTGCTGGCCCACGCGATTTTCGCGGACGGAGTGCGAAACGTCGCGGCGGGTGCGAGCGCGATCGACCTCAAGCGCGGCCTCGACCGCGCCCTGCGGATCGCGAACGAAACGCTGAAGGCGCACGCGCGGCCTGTGAAATCGCGCTTGGAGAAGGCGCAAGTCGCCACGATCTCCGCGCACAACGACCCGACCATCGGCGAGCTCGTCGCCGATGCCCTCGAGAAGCTCGGCGGCGATGGAGTCATCACCGTCGAGGAATCGAAGACGACGGAAACCACGCTGGAGATCGTCGAGGGGCTCCAATTCGATCGCGGCTACCTGTCGCCGTATTTCATCACCGATCCAGCGCGCATGGAGGTCGTGCTCGAGGATGCGCTCGTGTTCGTCACGGACCGCAAGCTGAACTTGCTGAAGGACTTGATTCCCCTGCTCGAAGACGTCGCCAAGTCGGGGCGACCCATTCTCTTCATCGCCGAAGAGGTCGAGGGCGAAGCGCTGGCCACGCTCGTCGTGAATCGCATCCGCGCGGTGCTGACGAGCTGCGCGGTACGCGCGCCGGGCTTCGGCGACCGTCGCAAGGCGATGCTGCAAGACATCGCGATCCTGACGGGCGCGGAGCTGCTCTCCGAGGAACTCGGCGCCGGACTGGAACATGTGAAGCTCGAGCAGCTCGGCCGTGCGCGCCGCGTGGTGATCGACAAGGACTCGACCACGCTCATCGGCGGCGGTGGCGACCCAGCGCGGATCGCGGCGCGCGTCGCACAACTGCGCGCCGAAATCGAGCACTCCACGAGCGACTACGACAAGGAGAAGCTGCAGGAGCGACTGGCAAAGCTCTCTGGGGGCGTGGCGGTCGTGCGGGCGGGCGCGCCCTCCGAGAGCGAGATGAAAGCCCGCAAAGACGCGCTCGACGACGCGATCAGCTCCACGAAGGCGGCGATCGCAGAAGGCATCGTTCCCGGCGGGGGGCTGGCACTCTTGAAGCTCGCGGACGCGATCGCCGCAGAAGAAGCTCGATGCTCGGGCGACGAACGCACCGGCGTGCAGATCCTGCGGCGGGCGCTGGAAGCCCCGGCGCGTCAGATCGCGGAGAACTCGGCGGCCGACGGCGGGGTCGCGGTCGATCGCGTGCGAGCCGCGGGAGGAAACGTGGGCTTCGATGCGGCGAGCGGTCGCTACGTCGACATGTTCGAGGCGGGCATCGTCGATCCGGCGAAGGTCGTGCGCATCGCTCTGGAGAACGCGGTGTCGGTCGCCAGCGTCCTCCTGCTCACCGAGGCCACGATGACGGAGAAGCCGCGCAAGAACTCGGAGAAGGACGAACGCGAGCCGGTTCTCTGAGGCACGGCGCGCTCAGGGCTCGAGCTTCGTGTCCCAGTACGCGTCGCTGACGAAGCGCGCCCAACTTTGGCGCACGCGCCCCACCGGCACTTCGAGGATCGGAGACCAGCGCGGCTTCACCGGCTGCTTCAAGAGCCGCATGCCGGCTTCTTCCGGCGTGCGGTCGCGCTTCCTGTGGTTGCACTCCGTGCAAGCGAGCACGCAGTTCTCCCACGAGCTCCGCCCCCCGCGCGAGCGCGGAAAGACGTGATCGATCGAGAGCTCCGGCGTGCCCGGACGTCGACCGCAGTACTGGCAGCGATTCTCGTCGCGTCGGAACAGGTTGCGGCGACTGAACGATGCCGCGGGGTTGGGCTGGCCGCCAAAGTGCGTGAGCACCACGATCTCTGGTACGCGGATGCACAGCTTGACCGTGCGAATCGACAGCTCGTCTGGAGGAACTGCGAGGCTGACCCAGCTATCGAACCCGTGCAGCTCGTAGCTCTCCGGCACGACGGCCTTCGCGGTGCCGTTGAACATCAACCGCAGCGCGTCGTACGCGGTCGTCGTGTGGATCGCGAGCCACGACGAGTTGAGCACCAGTGCCGGCTGCGAGAGTGCGCTCGACGTGCTCATGACCCCTTGGAGGCTAGTTTCTAGCCCGGAGAAAGCAAGTTCGTGCCCCGCCCCGCTACGGCGGGGCCGGACCTAGCCAGCGCGTGCAGCGGTCCCGCTCAGGTCTGAGCCGGCTCGGCGTTGATCGCCCGCTGGGCGTCGCAGCGCTCACCCTCGATCGCCATCAGCATCTCGCGCGTGACGTCGCCGGTCGGGTAGTCGCCGGTGAAGCACGCGTTGCAGAACTTCTCGATCTTCGGATTGCCCGCACGAGCGGCCTCGTTCATCGCGTCGCGGTCGAGATACAGCACGTAATCCGCACCGATCTCGCGCGCCACCTCGGCCGGAGTGCGGTTCGTCGCGATGAACTCCGTCTTGGTGGCCATGTCGATGCCGTACGGGCACGGACTGACGAGCGGCGGGCTCGTGATCGCCATGTAGACCTTGCGAGCGCCCGCGTCGCGCGCCATCTGAACGATGCGCTTGGAAGTGTTGCCGCGCACGATCGAATCGTCGACGAGCAGCACGTCCTTGCCCGCGAACTCCAGCGGGATGGTGTTGAGCTTGCGGCGCACCGAGCTCGTGCGCGCGCCGTGGCTCGGCATGATGAACGTGCGGCCGATGTAGCGGTTCTTGACCAAGCCTTCGCGGTAGGGAATCGCGATCGCCTCGGCCATCGCCATCGCGGCTTCGCGCGAGCTGTCGGGAATCGGCACGACGACGTCCGGCGTCGGAGCGCCCTCGCGCCTCCACTGCTCGCCGAGCTCCTTCCCGAAGCGGCGGCGGGTGCGGTAGACCGAGATATCGTCGAGCATCGAGTCAGGGCGCGCGAAGTAGACCCACTCGAAGATGCAGGGGCGGTGCGGCTTGTCGCCGAGCTTGCGCTGATGGATCACGCGCGCGGCATCGACGTACACGCACTCGCCCGGACCGATGTCGAGCGTGCGGTCGTAGCCGTTGACGTCGAGCACCACGGACTCGCTCGCGCAGGCGAAGCTCGTCCCTTGCTCGGTCTGCTTTTGGCCGAACACGATCGGCTTGATGCCGAACGGGTCGCGGAAGCACACCATGCCGCCGTCCGCGAGGATCGCGACGACGGAGTACGCGCCCTTGACCTTCTCGTGCACAACCTTGACCGACGCGAACACGTCTTCGGGAGTCGGCTTCTGCGTGGGCTTGACGCGGTCGGCGAGCGCGCGCGCGAAGACGTACAGGATCACCTCGACGTCGCACGACGAGCCGAGGCGCACGCCCTTGAGCGCGAGGCGCTCCTTCAGCTCGAGGAAGTTCGTGACGTTGCCGTTGTGCGCCATGGCGATGCCCATCGGGAACACCATGTGGAACGGCTGCACGTCCTCGTCCGAGCCGACGCCCACCGTCGGATAGCGTACGTGTCCGACGCCGATCGGTCCGCGCAGGCGCGCCATGTTGCGCTCGTTGAACACGTCGCGGACGAGGCCGAGGCCCTTCTTGACGTGGAACTTGTCCGTGAAGGTCGTGATACCCGCTGCGTCTTGGCCGCGGTGCTGCACGGCGAGCAGCCCCTCGTAGATCTCCAGAGCCACGTCGCTGCCGTTGGGTCCGTAGATGCCGATGAAGCCGCACATTCGAGCGCCCGATCTCCTGAGGGGTGGCGCGCGACGGAGGAGGCGCCGCGCGGGGAGCGTGGAGTCTAGCGAGCGGACGCGCGGAACCCACGCCGCAATCGTTCGCCCCGAGGGTCGCCGCAACCTCCCGCCCGGCTTGGGGATGGGACTTCAGCGGCGGCGCAGGAACTCGATGTAGCGGGTGCGGGCCGCGCCGTAGCCCGCGCCAGAGTCGATGTCGGCGACGAAGTCGAGCGCACCGCGCTGGAGCCGCGCGCGCTCGGCGAGCACGGCCTCGCGCTGGAAACGATCCGAGCCCGCGAGGGGCGGTTCGTCCGCGGCGCTCGCGAGCCAGCGGTAAACTTCGAGCGGGTAGCTGCCGTAGGCGGCGAGCGGCGCGTGGAACTCGATCCAAGGGTCGTCGTCCGTGTTCGGACGATCGGAGCGCTCCTCGATCCACGCAAGGGCCTCTGGGCCTGCGAAGCAGCAGCCCAAGAGCTCCTCCGCGGACTCGATCCCGACCGCTTCGAGCAGCTCGCGCACCGCGCGCTCCTCCATCCGCTCCGCCACGTGCGCGAGGTCGAGCCGCAGGGGCTGCGCGCCGCCGAGCAAGAGCATGTCGTAGCCCGTCACCCACGCGGTCGCGTGCGGAAAGACACGACGGAACGTGCGCACGATGCCCGCGATGTCGCTCGGTGCGAGGTCGTAGAGCGGAATCCATTGCGACATCAGGCCGCCTTCGGCGAGCCGTGCGCGACCGAGCGCGTAGTACTCCTCGGTGTAGAGATAGGCCGAGCCACTCACGCACGGGTCGATCGGATCCGCGGAGATCACGTCGAAGCGCTCGTCGGTTCGCGCGAGCCACGCTCGGCCGTCATCCGCGACGATACGCACGTCGGCGCGCGCGTGGAGCGCAGTATTCCACGCCTCGAAGCGTCGCGCGGCCTCGATCACGGCGGGACTGAGCTCGACGACCGTCAGCTCGCCGCCGCAAGCTGCCATGGCGGCCGACGTCATTCCGGTGCCAAGGCCGATGCAGACGAGCTTGTCGGGCTTGGGGTGCGCCAGCGTCGAGATGCAGCCGAGCAGATATTGCAGGCGACGATCGATGAAGATCGACGATGCCACGGTCTTGCCGTTGACGCGCAAGTTGCGAATCGGCTCGGAGTCCGTGGAATCCGAGAACTCTTGGACCTTGGCGCTCGACGCGGCGGCATCGGCGACGAAGACGGTTCGCAACTCCTCGCGTGTTCCCGGCGGCGTTCCAGGGAGCAGGGCAACGAGCCCGCACGCACTCGCAGCCAGAGCCGCCCAGCGCAGCGCACCGTGCGAACCCTCGCGCTTCGCAGTCCCACTCCACAGCAGCGCAATTCCGCACAGAATCGGCAGCGCGCACAACGCGACGAAGCCTCCGCGCAAGCCGAGCATCGGCAGCAAGACGAACGATGCGAGCAACGACCCCGCGATGGAGCCGAGCGTGTTCCACAGGTACGTGCGTCCGAGCGACGCGCCGAGCTGCGAACCGAGACCGCGAGCCCACGCGAGTGCGATGGGGAAGAACGCGCCCGAGATCAGCGTCGGACCAAGCAGCGCGAGCGCGGAGAGCGACACCGTCAAGGAGAGATAACGCGACGGCGGATACTCGCTCACCCACTCGCCCGGTTCGAGCAGCGCGATGTTGTCCGGGCCGAGCAGGAGGTCCTCACCCCCCGCCCGAGAGCGCAGCAGCGCGATTCCGATGCCTACGGAGAGCGCAAAGGCGAGCGCGAGCACTCCGAGCAGAGTCGCCGGTCTGCGCGTGCGCTGGCCCAGATGCCCGCCGAGGGCTCCGCCGAGCGCAACGCCGAAGAGAAAGACCGCGACAATAGCCGCGAACACGTACACCGTGCCACCGAGCAGGGAGAGGATCACGCGGTGGGCGAGAACTTGCAGCGCGAGTGCGGCGGCGCCCACTGACGCGACCGCAAACGCGAGCAGAGGCGCGGGAGCCGCGATAGAGGGACCATCGACAGCGAGCTCAGAGGACGGCTGTTCGTGACGCGACTCACCGCGAGCCAGCCACAGCGCAACGAGCGCGATCGCGACATTGCTCGCAACGGCGAAGTGGGTTGTGCCCGCCAATCCGTAGCGCGGAAGAAGCTCGTACGCCGCGAGCAGGGCGCCGAGGCACGCGCCGAGCGTGTTGATCGCGTACAACCAGCCGATGCTCGTCCACGCGCTGCGTCCATCGCGCGCCACGGCGCGCCCGAGCAGTGGAAACGTCGCGCCCATGCAGACCGTCGGCCACGCGAGCAACACAAAGGCTGCGAGCAGCGCAACGAGCGGTGAGTCGAGCCCGAGCTCGCCGCGCTCGACTGCACCGCGCGCAAGGCGCATCAAATCCGGTGCACACCACCCGTAGAGCGCGATGGCGAGCTCGACGCAGGCATAGGCGACCAGCGGCCGCGAGCGAGCGAGCCACCGGCCGCCGAGCCATGCGCCAAGCCCCAAGCCAAACAGGAACGCGCCCACCACCGAGGCCACGGCGTGGCTGGCCACGCCAAACGCGAGGCCGAAGCCGCGAAAAAAAACGACCTCGTAAACGAGCGCCGCGGCGCCGGAAGCGAGCGCGAGGGCGAGCACGAGCAAGGCGCGCAGTCGATACGGCATGGGTCGGGCAGAGGGTAGCAGCGCCGCGGGCCGCGGCCACAAGGCTCGCGGCTATACTGCGACGCGTGGCTCCGAGCATCTCGATGAAGGCCCTGCAGCGGGCGGATCAGGCGCTCGGACTGGCCGCCTGCGCGCTCTTGCAGCCTGCGAAGCTCGTGCGCGAGCGCGAGGCCGAGTATCCGCCGAAGCGCGTGCTCGTGATCAAGTTCTGGGGCATCGGCAGTCTGCAGCTCTTGACGCCGGCGATCGCGACGCTGCGCAAGCGTCATCCATTCGCGGAAATCACGCTGCTCACGCTCTCTGGAAACGCGGAGTTCGCGCGCGGCCTCGCCGTCTTCGATCGCGTCATCACGCTCGAAGTGGCCGGCGCGGGCTGGCTGCACGTCCTCACGCGCGTCTCGCGGCTCGCCGCCGAGCTGCGCCGTGCCCGCTACGACGCCGTCTACGATTTCGAGTTCTTCACGCGCTTTTCGGCTGTGATCTCGATGCTGTCCGGGACGCCGAAACGCCATGGGTTTGCGAGCCCGAGCGTGTGGCGCGGCGGATTCCACACCGACACGGTGATGTTCAATCGCTACTGGCACGTGGCGCGCAACTTCCGCGCGCTCGCGGGCGGCGAGGACGGGCGCAACCTGACGGGTGACGAGGTGAAGCCGCGTTTCTTCGACGAGCACGAGGAAGCGCGCGCCGCAGCGCTGCTCGAGCGCCACGGCATCGGCGAGGACGACATCTTCGTCGTGCTGAACCCCAACGCCGGCGAGCTCTCGCTCGAGCGACGCTGGCCCGCGGCGAACTTCATCGAGCTTGCGCGCCGCTGGATCGAGCGCGAACGCTGGCCCGTCGTGCTCATCGGCTCCGCCTCCGAGCGCGCCTACACGCAGGGCATCTGCGATCGCGTCGCGAGTCCGCGCTGCGTCAACTTGGCGGGCGAGCTCGGCACCGGCGAGCTCGTCGCGCTCTTTGCGCGCTCGAGCATCGTCGTGAGCAACGACTCCGGCCCGATGCACCTCGCCGCGGCGATCGGAGCTCCGACTCTCGGGCTCTTCGGCCCGGAGACACCGGTGATGTACGGTCCGCTCGGGCTCCGCGCTCGCGCGCTCTACCGACCGCCTGCGTGCAGTCCGTGCATCAACGTGCACGACAACAAGGTTTCCTCCTGCATCTACGGCGAGCCTCAGTGCCTCATGTCGATCTCGGTCGACGAAGTGCACGCCTCCGCGCGCGCACTCGCGCTCGGCACCGACTTCGAAGCCGGGCTCGCTCCGCAGCCCGAGCGCCGCCGCGACGGTATCGACCCGCGGAGGGAGTGATGCGCGTCCTGTTGCTGAACCCGCCGGGTCGGCGCGCGTACATTCGCGACTACTTTTGTTCGAAGACGACGAAGTCGAACTACCTGTTCCACCCGATCGACCTCGTGATGCTCTCGGGGCGCGTGGCGAGCGCGCACGACACGGCGGTGCTCGACTGCATCGCGGAGCAGCTCTCGCCCGAAGCTGCGTGCGCGCGCATCGACGCCTTTGCACCCGAGGCGGTCGTGAGCCTCATCGGCTCCGTTTCTTGGCCCGAAGACCGCGATTTCCTGAGCGAGCAGGCGGCGTTGGGGCGACGCGTGATCGCCATCGGGGACGTGCTCCACGAGAATGCCGACGAGCGCCTGCGCGAAGAGCCCTGGCTCGAGGCAGCCCTCGGCGACTTCGTGAGCGCGGACGTGCTCGCGCTGCTCGCGCGCGATCTCGGGAGCGTTGGTGGCTCAACCGTGCGCCACGCGGACGGTCGCATCGAGACACTCGGAACGCCGGGCAAGCTGCGCGGCGAATACGACCTGCCGCGGCCGCGCCACGAGCTCTTTTCGCAGCGCGGCTATCGCTTCTCCTTCGCACGCTCCGCGCGCTTCGCAACCATCCTTACGGACTGGGGCTGCCCCTATCCCTGCACGTTTTGCGTGATGTCGACACTCGGGCATGCGTCGCGTCCCATCGCGAGCGTGCTCGACGAGATCGATCATCTGCGCGCACGCGGCGTCCACGAGCTCTTCGTGATGGATCAGACGTTCGGCGTGAACCGCAAGCGCGGGCTCGAGCTGTGCGCGGAGCTCGAACGCCGTGGAGATTTGTCGTGGACGACGTATGTGCGTCCGGACCGCAGCGATGACGAGCTGCTCGCTGCGATGCGGCGCGCGGGCTGCCACACCGTGATGATGGGCGTCGAGAGTGCGAGCCCCGAAGTGCTTGCGAGCTACGAGAAGCGCTACGAGCTGCGCGACGTACGCGAGGGATTCGCGCGAGCGCGGCGCCACGGTCTGCGCACGGTCGGAACGTTCATCATCGGTCTGCCCGAGGAAACCGAAGCCTCCCTGCGCGCCTCGCTGGAGCTCGCACTCGAGCTGGAGCTCGACTTCATGAGCCTCAACATGGCCGTCCCGCGCTTCGGTACGCCTTTCCGTCGCCGCGCGATCGAGCTCGGACTCGTCGACGAGCGCGACCTCGTGATGGACCAAGGCGGCGCCGAAGCCAAGCTGCCGACGCAGTCGCTCGACCGCGCCACGATGCTCGCCCTGAAGCAACGCATGGTCCGCCGTTTCTATCTGCGTCCAACCTATCTGTGGCGCCGCATGCGCTCCGCCCAAAGCCTCGGGGAACTGCTCCGCCAAGTCCGCGAAGGCGCGGCGCTTCTCTCCCGCAACACGGGCACCGAGCCCTGAGCCAATTCTCGGCCAGTTGCCGAGAATCGGACGACCCAGTTCTTCGACCACGGGTCTCTCGAACGCGCTGGTCGTAACGTTCGAGCCATGATTGATGCAGGCTCAGCTGCTGCGCTGTCCGAACCAAAATCTCCAAAAATCCAGAAATGTCGGTAGCTTCCCGAGCGACGGACCAGAGACGTCCGCTCTCGATTCCCAAGTAACTGAGTCGATCCTCATATCCCGAAACATCACCGCCCACCTCGTCCTCGCGCTCTTCCTGAGTCTGTTCGCAGCGATCGCTCGCGCGCAGCAGGAGGGGCTCAACGACCCGACCTTCAACCTTGCGGACACGGAGTTTGGCTTCGGCGCCGACGGGACCGTGCACGCTGTGGCGATCCAAGCCGACAGCAAGATCCTGATCGGTGGTGAGTTCACCCGCTACAACGAGGAGCCGCGCAGCTTCTTGGAGCGCGTCGACACCGAAGGTCGGCGGGACATCCTCTACGGGGGCGGGCAGTCGCTGAATGGCGCCGTTCACGCCATCGCACTGCAGAGCGATGGGAAAGCCATCGTCGGCGGCGACTTCACCGTCGCCAACAATCTTCAACGCAGTCGCATCGCCCGCTTGCGAGCCGATGGTTTCGTCGATTCGAGCTTTGATCCGGGTACGGGCGCCAACGGGCTCGTGAGCGCCGTCGCAGTGCAGTCGAACGGCAAAGTCGTCGTCGCAGGCACCTTCACTACGTTCAACGGCTTGGCTCGCAACAACATCGTGCGGCTCAACGCGGATGGATCCGTCGATACGTTCTTCCAGCCCGGCATCGGGCCCAACGGCATCCTCCAGTGCCTCGCGATTCAGCCCAACGGCAGCATCCTCGTCGGAGGCAACTTCACAAGCTGGAACAACCTGAACTTCCGGCGCGTGATTCGACTCAACGCACTCGGCGGGCTCGATACCACGTTCACACCGGCCTCGCTCAACGGTCCTGTGCTCGCCGTGGCGCTGCAGAGCGACGGCAAGGTCTTGGCAGGCGGCTCGTTCACGACGGTCGATGGGGTGTCGCAGGCGGGTTTCGTGCGCCTGCTCTCCACG
>JBIKYW010000476.1:0-3207 GCA_044355055.1 Planctomycetota bacterium
GGGCCCTTCGATCTGATCATGCTGCGCAACGTGATGATCTACTTCGACGTTCCGACGAAGCGACAGATCCTCGGGAACATGCGGCGCGTGCTGCGCCCCGACGGCTACCTCTTCCTCGGCACCGCCGAGACGACGATCAACGTCGACGAGAGCTTCGCGTCCGACACGCTGCACACGGCGTGCTACCGCGTGAAGGCCGCCTGATGCAGCGCCCCGCCGGACAACCTGCGGTCGACCTCGGGCGCGCGATTTCGACCCTGTTCGAGCAGGTATGGTCCGCCGCGCTCGGCGAGCCGCTGCGCTCCGCGGATGACGCGCATGTTGCAGTCTCGCACGCCTCGGACGACGAGCGCTTTTGTGTCTCGATCCGCGGCGACTGGAGCGGAGTCGTCGTGCTCTCGTGTCCGCACCGCACGGCGAGCGAGTTTGCGTCGAGTCTGCTCGGCAAGGCGCCGAGCGAGCTCTCGCACGGCGAGGTGGAGGCGACGCTGTTCGAGCTCGTCAACATCTTCGGAGGCAACCTGAAGTCGGTGTTGCCCGGCCGCAACGAGCTCGCGTTGCCGACGCGTGCGCCGCTGGAGCTGCCCCTCGACGCCGCGCGCATGCTGCATCAGGAGCGGCTCGCGTTCCGCGGTTGGCCGCTGTGCTTGCAGGTTTTTTCCGCTCCTCGCTGAGTCTGCACGTTCTCTGCGGTTTTTCGCTGTGACGTTTCAGAAGTGAACCGCGGCGTTCCGAGGAAGGGAGCACGCCGGAGCCAGCGGGAGCGCGCACAGCGCACGCGGGGACTCTGGCGGGCAACCCAAACCAAGCCCGAGCCCCAAAGACCATGAACAAGGTTCTGATCGTCGACGACTCCGCGACCATGCGGAAGATCATCACCCGCGTCCTCCGTCAGGCGGAGATTCCCTGCGCCACGGTGCTCGAAGCCGGCAACGGCGTCGAAGGCATGGCGAAGCTGCAGAGCGATCCCGACATCGATCTGATCCTCTCGGACATCAACATGCCCGAGATGAACGGCGTCGACTTCGTGAAGGCCGTGCGCGCGACGCGCTCCAAGGAGACGCTGCCGATGATCATGGTCACCACCGAGGGTGGCGAAGCGATGATGTCGAACGCGCTCGAGCTCGGTGCGAATGGCTACGTGACGAAGCCGTTTACGCCCGAGTCGATCCGCTCGGCGTTGGAGGCCTACCTTGGCTGAGGCAGCGAACTCGCCCGGCACGCTGCCGGGAGACGCGGAGCTGCTCGCGGCGCTCGAACGTGCGGTCGACGAGGTGTTCACCTCGATGATCTGCACCTTCGAGTCGCTCGCGGAGCACGCGCAGGCTCAAACCGGCTCGGCCGGGGGCACGCGCTCGACCTTCGACCGCGAGGCGGTGGTCGAGTTTCGCGGCGCGATCTCGGGCCAAGTCGTATTTCGCTGCACGGCGGACGGCGCGCACGACATCGCGCGCGGTCTCCTGATGCTCGACGACGAAACGACCTTGGCCGTCGACGAGATCAACGACGCGCTGAAGGAGTGCGCGAACATGGTCACGGGTCACATGAAGACTCGTGTCCTCGATCCGCTCGGGCGCTACGACCTGAGCGTGCCGTTCATGAAGGACGTCGGAACCGAGGTCCCGGGTCCGGCCTGCGGCGCGCTCGTGTATCGCCTCCAGCAAGGCTGGGTCTCGGTCGAGCTGTGGAGGCGCGACGCGAGCTCCCACTCCGCTTGAAGCTCGGAGGATTTCCATGAGCACGACACTCGACAAGTCCCTGCGCGAGAGCGATCGAGCGGCAAGTCAGCACGTCTTCGGGAAGATCGTCGAAGACCTGTCGCTGCTGCTCGATCGTCCGCTGGTTCTCTCCGAGCTGGAGGTCGAGCGTTCGCCGCACAAGGTTCCGGCGCCGAAGTGTGTGCACATCGCCTTCCGGCTCGGAGTCACGGTCGACGGCGTGCAGCGCCACGGAGCGCTGCTGGTGCCGCTCGCCGAGGCGATCTCGATGGCGTGCTACCTGATGATGATGGCGGACGATGTGGTCGCGGCGCGCCGCAAGGATCGCGACATGGAGCGTGCGACGAAGGACGCGCTGGTCGAGGTCGGAAACCTGATCGGTGGGTCGATCGACTGCGCGCTGCGCGAGACGTTCCCCAAGCGCACGAGCACGCGCTCGGAGGGATGTCAGGGGCTGAAGGCGGGCTTCGCGCCAGCCTTCGCCCATGCCGCGGGAGAGGAGCTCGTGCTCGCTCGGGCGACGCTCGCGCTGCACGAGTATCCGCCCTTCGACGCGTGGCTCATGCTCCCCGTGGTTCCGGCCTCGCTGGACGAAGCCGCGTAGTTTTTAGGGTTTTTGCGGCGGCGCCCCGTGGGCGTGCACGTGCCACGCGCGATCGACGACTTCGCGTCCATTCGCGAAGGCATCGATCACGACGCGGCCGCGCGCCACGCGCGCGCTGAACTCCGTCGTGATGCCGCGATCCGCGCGGGTCTCGCCGTCGTCTTCGTGCAGGGCGCCGGTGGCGCGCTGGCGCGGATCGAAGAACACGTGGAGCTCGGGATCTTCTTCGCGTTGAACACGCACGTTGGCCTTGGAAGGCTTGGTGACGACGATGCGTCCGGCGCGCACGAAGAGCGGAGTGCGACCGAGCGGCGCCTCGACCGTGTAGCGGCCGGGCGGCAGCAGGTCGCGGCCACCTTCGAGCAAGTACCAACCTCCGCTGGGACTCGAGGGCAAGAGCACCGTGCGCTGAGTCGCGCCCGGCTGAAGGACCGGCGCGGCAACGATGTCGTCTCCGAGCAGAAATTGGTCGTCGACGTCCCGCAGCGCGCGATCGCTCGGGTCGGAGAAGAACATCGGTCGAACAAGCGGCAGGCCCTTGGCGTGGGCCTCCGCCGCGAGGCTCGCGAAGGTGGGCACGAGGCGCATGCGCCGCTCGAGCGCGGCCTTGATCGCACGGTCGACGTCTTGCCCGTGACAGAACGGCTCGCGGCCGTCGTCGCGGGAGAGCGGCATCAGCGCCGCGAGCTCGTGCCAGCGTGCGAGCAACTCGCCCGCAAGCGTGCCGCTTCGCGCGCCGATCTCGATGCCCGCGAGGGGCTGTCCACTGAGCCCCAGCGAGAGCACGCGGGCGAGCAGGCCGCGCAGCTCCTCCCAGTTGGCTTGCTGTGCGACGACCCACGTCGCTCCGTGGCGCGCGCTCGCTGCGTGGCCGCCGCGGGAGAG
>JBIKYW010000478.1:0-3201 GCA_044355055.1 Planctomycetota bacterium
GAGCTGTTCCATGCGTGCGGGGATCTGCGCTCCGACTTGCTTCCAGTCGGCGTGGATCAGCGTGAGCTTGTCGATGTCGAGCACGTGCTCGGGCTTCGCGACGCCCGCGCGCAGCGGGATCTGCGCGCCATCGGCAGCCGCGAGCTTGGCCTCGGTTTCGCGCGCGAGCACGAAGTCCACGAACTTGCGCGCGTTCTCGGCGTGCGGCGCGGCCTTCAAGATGCCAATCGTGTTCGGAATCAAGAACGTGCCGCGCGCATCGACGTGAGCGGCGTCTCGCTGGTCGGGCACGACCTGCGCAACCGGGTAGCCCGCCTTCTTCGCGACCCAGTAGTCGTCCGTGTCGGTGAGCCCGAAGGCCATCGAACCCTCGCGCACCATGCGCATGACCTGTCCGTTGGACTGAACGAAGTTGACTCCCGCCGCCGTGAGCTCGTCGAACCAGAGGTTCGTCGCCTCTTCACCGTACGTCGCATACAGCGCGGTCGCGTGTGTGAGCGTCGTACCTGTCAGCGGTCGCGCCATGCAGACCTTGCCCTTCCACTTCGGATCGAGCAGATCGGCGAGTCCGTGAAGCTCGGCCGGGTTGGCGAGGTTCGTGTTGACGATGAGCACGCGCGCGCGCGCCGCGAAGCCGGTCCAGCGGTGCTCGGAGTCGCGGAACTCTGCGGGAATGTCGGCGGCAGACGGGCTCGGGTAGCTCTGGAGCAAGCCGTCTTCCGCGAGTGCGACGGTGTGCGCGATCTCGTTGTTCCAAAACACGTCGCAGCGCGGTCGGTTGCGTTCCTCGCGAATGCGAGCGACGAGTCCCACCGTCTTGGCGGCCTCGACGTCGAACTCCGCGCGCACCGTGAGTCCGCTTTGACGCTCGAAGTCGCGCACGAGATCTTCGGCGAAGATCTGGTCGAGGGCGCAGTAGACGACGAGGTCGGGCTCGCGGGCGCAGGAGGCCAGCGCGGCGAGCGCGAAGGGCGCGAGGAAAGAAGTCAGGCGGGCGGCGTAGGTGTTCATCGTCGAAGGGGGCTGTGCAGGCTAGTCGGCGATCCTGCGCGGGCCACAGCGAACAGGCGTTGAGGCTACTTTCGGGTGGGGTGGGGCTCCACGGGAGCGTGGGCCTCGGGGGCGCCACGGGGTATGCTCTCCAGCCTCCCTGCGACCCTCCAGAACGGCCCCGAGGGGCCGGAAACCACGTGAAGCTAGCTGCACGCCAGTCCCGTCTGGGTACCGAATCCGCCTTCGAGGTCCTCGCCCGCGCCAAAGCGCTCGCCGCGCAGGGCAAGAGCATCGTGAACCTCGGCATCGGGTCGCCCGACTTCCGCACGCCGGAGAACATCGTGGAAGCGGGCCGCAAGGCCCTCGCCGATGGCGCCCACTTCTACACGGCAGCCAAGGGCATTCCCGAGCTGCGCGAGGCGGTCGCCGACGACTGCTTCCAGCGCCGTGGCGTCAAGGTCGATCCTGCGAACGTGATGATCGTGCCCGGCGGCAAGCCGACGATGTACTTCGCGATCTCGATGTTCGGCGAAGAGGGCGCCGAGATCCTCTATCCGAACCCCGGTTTCCCGATCTACGAGTCGCTGATCAAGTACACGGGCGCGACGCCGGTGCCGATCGAGCTGCGCGAGGCTTCGGGCTTCTCGTTCAACCCCGACGAGGTGCTCGCCAAGATCACGCCGCGCACGCGGCTCATCATCGTCAACACGCCCGCGAATCCCACGGGCGGCGTGATTCGCAAGGCCGAGATGGATCGGCTCGTCGCCGGGCTGGAAAAGCACCCGCACGTCGCGATCCTTTCCGACGAGATCTACTCGCGCATGCTCTACGACGGCGAGGAGCACGTGAGCCTGTACTCGTACGAGTCGATCCGCGACCGCGTGATCATCCTGGACGGCTGGTCGAAGACGTTCTCGATGACGGGCTGGCGTCTGGGCTACGGTGTGTGGCCGAAGAGCTTGATTGACGTGGCCGAGCGCCTGCAGATCAACTCGAACTCGTGTCCGAGCGCGCCGGTGCAGTGGGCCGGTGTCGAGGCGCTGCGCGGGCCGCAGGTCGCCGTCGACCGCATGATGTCGGCCTTCGACGAGCGTCGGAAGCTGATCGTCGAGGGTTTGAACAAGATTCCCGGCTTCTCGTGCGTGATGCCCAAGGGCGCGTTCTACGCCTTCCCGAACATCACGAAGACGGGCTTCAAGTCGAAGGAACTCGAGGTCAAGCTCCTGCACGACGCGGGCGTCGCGATCCTCTCCGGCACCGCGTTCGGCGCGATGGGGGAGGGCTTCCTGCGCTTCTCCTACGCCGCGTCGCAAGACGACATCCGCGAGGCGCTGCGCCGCGTGACGGCGTGCCTCTCGACCGCAGGCGTCCGCTAGGCGCGCGGCGATGCGCGTCTCTGATTTTCGCAGCGACACCGTCACGCGCCCGTCGCGGGACATGCTCGAGGCGATGTTCCGCGCCGAGGTCGGCGACGACGTGCTCGACGGAGATCCGACGGTCGCCGCGCTCGAGCGGCGCGTCGCGGACTTGCTCGGCAAGGACGGCGCGTGGTTCGTGCCTTCGGGCACGATGGCGAACTCGGTCGCGATCGGTTCGTGGACGCGCCACGGCGACGAGATCCTGCTCGAGCGCAGCGCGCACATGGTTCAGTGGGAAGCCGGCGCCGCTGGAGCGCTCCACGGCGTGCAGTCGACGACAATTGTCGCCGACGATGGGCGCATGCCGCTCGACGAGCTGCGGCGCTCGATCCGACTGCGCTCGCTGCACTGTCCGAAGACGACCCTGATCTGCGTCGAGCAGACGTTCATGGGCTCCGGGGCGGGGCCGGGCGGGCGCGTCGTGCCGCTCGAGCACCTGCGCGCGATCCAGGCGCTCGCCGCGGAGCAGGGCATTCCTGTCCACATGGATGGCGCACGCCTGATGAACGCCGTCGTCGCGTCCGGCGTCTCGGCGCGCGAGTACGCCGCGTGCGCGGACTCCGTGTCGTTGTGCCTCTCGAAGGGGCTCGGTTGCCCGGTCGGTTCCTTGGTCGCCGGTCCGCGCGAGTTCTTGGAGCGCGCTCGCCTCCAACGCAAGCGCCTCGGCGGCTGGATGCGCCAGTCGGGTCTGCTCGCTGCCGCGGGTTTGTATGCGCTGGAGCACAACGTGGCGCGTCTTGCCGAGGACCACGAGCTCGCCCGCGAGCTCGCTGCCGCGCTCGACGGCTTC
>JBIKYW010000477.1:0-3201 GCA_044355055.1 Planctomycetota bacterium
CCCCTCTGCGCCGCGAGTGAATCCGAGATCGTCTGCGGTGGCGCCGATGTGTCGACGACGCACGACGATCTCGGCCGTGGCGTCGATCGGCTT
The DNA here is from genome assembly GCA_044355055.1 of Planctomycetota bacterium. Taxonomy (GTDB): domain Bacteria; phylum Planctomycetota; class UBA1135; order UBA1135; genus F1-120-MAGs118. The sequence continues at coordinate 94 of JBIKYW010000477.1, forward strand.
GCCGCGCCACGAGCTGAGTTCGAGCGGCGTGGCCGAGTGTTCCACCTCCTTGAACCCCGCGGCCTTGAGCGCCAGTACGAGGTGGTCCCCTGAGGTCATCGACGTCGGGATTCGTCGGAGCTTGCTCATCGGGGTCAGTCTAGGGATCGCAAGGGCTTTCGGATCCAACCCTCGCGGGCGACAATCCGTGACATGCTCGGAACGTTGACGCTCGCGCTCGTGACCCAAGGGCTCGCCCCGCGACAGGTCGTGGCCCCCCCGTCGGTCATCGCTGAAGGCGTCGTCGCGTTGCCGGAGCCCCGCTCGACCTCCACACGTTCTCGCGCGCGCTTCGAACCGCTGCGCTTCGAGCGCGCAGGGCGCACGTGGCGGGCGGACCTCCGCATGCATGTCGAGCAAGGCACGCCGTGCACTCTGGCCCTGCTCTCACCCTCGGCGAACCGCTGGCGGGTCCTCGCGGCACCCGACGGACAGCCGCTGCAAGACCTCGACGCCTTGGGCGTCCTCGCACGAAGCAGCGAGCTCGCTGGGGAGCTGTTTCCAGGCAGCGTGCTCGTTCGGCGCGAGCTCCTGCGGGCGCGCTCGGGTCCGTGGAACGTGCGCATCGAGGCGGACCGAGAAGGCGACGCCGACCAAGGCTGGGCGATCCTCGCGGGCGATCGAACCCTCGACGCACAGGCATGGCTCAGCACCGCCACGCTCGTCCGCGGCTCCCCGGTCGCGGTGCTCGTCCGCAGCGGCGACGGGCGTGAAGTGCGAGTGCAGAGCGCTCACTGCACCATCGAGTCGGCGAATGCGCTGCATCGAATGCCGATGTTCGATGACGGCGAGCACGCCGACGGCCTGCGGAACGACGGTGTCTTTGGCGCTTGGCTCCCGCACGATGTCCTTGGCGAAGTTCGCGCCTGCGCGACGATCTGCGGCACAAGCGCACGAGAGGCATACTTCGAGCGCAGCGTGCCGCTGGCCTTCGTCGTGCACGAGCCGCTGCTCGAACTGCAGGCAGAGGCGACGGCCACTCTGCTCGGAGACTCGAAGTGCATGATCAGCGTCCCCGCGCAGCCCCGAGACGACGCGCGACGCATTCAAGTATCGGCGGAGGTCTGGGGCCGCGGCGAGTCCGGACTCGTGCCGCTGTGCTGGCTTTCGCGCATGGGAGAGCCACGCAGCGTCGACTCCGGCTGGAGCCTCGAGCTCGAATTCGACACTCGCTGGCTCGACGTCGCTGGCGCGGGTGAGCTCGCGGAGCTGCGCAACGTGCGCGTGCAAGATCCCGACACCTCGGGCGTGCTCGCGCTCGCGGAGCGCATGCCCGTTCGCGCTCAGGGCGCTTGCACGAACTCCGCGACAACCTTCACAGGTGGCGCCGCAGCGTTGCTCGCCAACTTGAATACGCCAGTCGCCACTCGAGCGCCGTGGAGCGGCGAGCGGCCGATCCAGCCGGGACTCGCGCTGATCCATGGCTACTGCTCGACCGTGCCACCGTGGCCGACCGCGGACTTCCGCGAGCCGAAGTACGTCTTCCTCGATTCGAGCGCCAACCGCTCGCACGACCAGTTCGCGCAGCTCGTCGCGTCACGCCTCGACGCCGCGCAGTTTTCGTCCTTCGGCATCGTCGGACATAGCCAAGGCGGCTGCGCAGCCCTGCACCTGCTCACGTACTACGAGAGCGGACTCGACCACGCGATCGGTCCGCGGCACATCCAGAGCGTCGCGACGCCCTATCAGGGCACGCCACTGGCGTCGCTCGGTTTCTTCACCTGCGGCACGAACTCGAACCTGACAACCTCGGGCGCGGCGACTTGGCTCGCGGGCATTCCGACGTGGGCGCGCGCCGAGGTGAGCTACTGGACGACCTCGAACAGCGGCGCGGCCTGCAATTTTCTGAGCGGGCTGTTGCTGACCGATCCCGAGGACGGAACCGTCGAACGCACGCGCGGCCAGCTTCCCGGCGCGAACTCCATGGGGCACGTCGTCGGCTGGTGCCACACGACCGGCATGAGCAACACCGCGAACTACTTGGATCACGGCCGCAACGTGCAGATGGACGCGGCGGCGGCGCGCTGATCCAGACGCCCCATGGAGCGCGCAGCGAAGAGCACCTCGACCGCTCGCCTCTCGCTCATCGCGGCCTTGTACGCGACGTCCTGCGCGAGCGTGCTCCACGCGCCAGCGTCCGTCGAACAACCTCGTTTCGACCGCGACATCCGACCGCTGCTCGCGGATCGCTGCTTCAGCTGCCACGGACCCGACGAGGCCAAGCGCAAGGGCGGACTGCGGCTCGACACGGAAGAAGGCGCGCGAGCGGCTCTCGCGGGTGGTCGGCAAAGTGAGTTGGCACGGCGCATCCAGAGTCCTGATCCCGACGAGGTGATGCCGCCGCCGAAGCTCAAGCGGCCGCTCTCGGATTCGGAGCGCGAGCTCTTGCTGCTCTGGCTCGACCACGGCGCCGAGCTCGCGCCGCACTGGGCGTTCTTGACGCCGCAACGACCCGCGAGAGCACAGGTGCAAGCCGCCGACTGGGCGCGAGACGAGCTCGACACCCATGTCTTGGCGTCCCTGGAGCGGCGCGGTCTCGCTCCGAAGCCCGAGGCAGATCCGCGCACTCTGCTGCGACGCGCGTCGCTCGTGATCACAGGACTTCCACCGAGCCCCGAGGAAGCGACGGCCTTTGCTCGTGCACCGAGTGATGCGGAATACGAGCGGCGCGTCGACGCCCTGCTGTCTTCGCCGCGTGCAGCCGAGCACATGGCGACGGTGTGGCTCGATCTCGCGCGCTTCGCGGACACTCACGGCTACCAGACCGACGGAGCCGCCTTCACGTGGCCGTGGCGCGACTGGCTCCTGCGCTCGCTGCAAGACAACATGCCCTACGACGAGTTCGTCACCGCGATCCTCGCAGGCGATCTCAAGCCGGAGGCCGCGCTCGACGACTTCGTCGCCACGGGGTTCCACCGGCTCCACCGCATGACGGAGGAGGGCGGCTCGATCTCCGAGGAGTTCCGGCAGGAAGCCATCGCAGACCGCGTGAGCACCTTCGGTACGACCTTCCTCGGGCTGACCGTCGAGTGCGCGCGCTGCCACGACCACAAGTACGATCCGATCTCG
>JBIKYW010000479.1:0-3199 GCA_044355055.1 Planctomycetota bacterium
CGCAGCGTGAAGTTCGTTGCGCCGCTCGCGCTCGGGCTCCCCACCGTCGTCAGGAACGGCGCGCAATACTGCACCGGAGTCGACTGGCAGAAGATGCGGGGCAGCGCCGGCGGGACGAAGCTCGGCGCGAACTCGGAGCCGCACTCGAACAGCCCGTAGGGCCACGGCGCGATCAGCGCGCTCGGATTCAGCGCACCTGTCGCGAGGTCGAAACTCGTGATCCGGCCACCCTCCTCCGACATCAGGTACGCGACTCCGTTGCCGACGCACACGCTGTCGCCGTCGCCGGGAATCCGCGCGATGAAGGACTGCGCGCCGCTGCCGAGCAGGTCGAGCGAATAGAGGTCCGCCGCGATGCCACCGGCCGGCGAGAACACTTCTTGCGCCGCGTAGAAGAGCCCCGACGAGGCGTCGAACGACAGTCCTTCGACGGTCGCGAGCGAAGTCGTCGTAGGCACGGGCGTCGCGACGAGCGAGGGCAAGGCGACCTCATACAGCCACGATGCAGCGTAGGCCGTCGCGAACAGGCGCCCGCCGCCATAGGCGAGCCCGACGCACTCGAGCGTGCCTCCATTGGGACGCGCCATCGTCCCGAGCAACGTCGCGCCGTTGACCGCGCTCCCGTAGTTCCATTGAAACAGAAACGAGCCCTGCGCGATGAAGACGCGACCGCCCGCGTCGTCGACGGCGACCGCCGTGGAGCCCTGATTGCAAACGCGCACGCGATCCCCCGTCGTCACGTCGACGTACCACAGTCCCTTGTCCGGTTGGTTCGAGATCGGACCCGCGAGGATCTGCGCGAAAGCGAGCGTCGAACCCACCACCACGGCCGCCGCGGCGGCCCAGAAACGAGCGAAGTTCACGAGCATGTGGGAAGTTCCTTTCTCTGGCCCCCTGAGCGCCCGACCGAGCGCTCCGCTCCCCCTAGCCGCCGCCGCAGGGACAGGTCACAGCCCTGAGAGGCTCGACGACGGCCAGAACGTTGAACTCCGAGAGCCGTCCCCCTTCGGTCAGTCGAGCGCAATGGGGGCGCGGCAGATGGCGCGACCTGCCTAGACTCACGCACCTACCCCCGAGAAGGAATGCCCATGCGCCCCGTGATCGCCCTGCGTGTCGTTGTCGCTGCCGTGCTCGCGAGCCTTGGTGTCGCCCAGTCGATCAACGTCGACATCGGCGGGTTCTACACGCTAGGGAGCACGACGAATTTCGGGGCGGCGACGGGGCAGGCGGGAGCGTGGAACACGGTCTCGCAGGCGTCGGTGCAGCAGGTGCTCGCCGACACGCAAGGGGCGGCGACGGCGGCGACGGTGAGCTGGGCCGGGCCGGCGACGGAGTCGGGCTGGCTGACCGTGAGCGGCAACCACGGCAAGTTGCTCAACGACTACCAGTACCTCCTGCCTGGCGCTGCCGCCCCCGTGAGCGGATAGGACCTCCAAGCGGATGACTTCCGCCGGAGGCGGTCGTCGTCGACCGCGAGGTGGAGGTTCGCCGCGGCAGTCCGTGCCGTCAGGTGGCTCCCCGAGGCTTGCGCTCGCCGTGGAACGCGTGCTCGCGAGCCGTCCGACGCGCGCTCGGGCCGTGGAGCGGGCGCTTGGGGAAGGAGCGGGCCTACTCGCTGGCGCTGGCTGCGGGCGAGGGGCGTGCTCGGCGGCGTGAGGGTGCGAGCGGCTCAGGCGAAGTCGAACAGTTCGCGCGAGCGGGCCGGTGCGGGCCGTGGAGGCTCGGTGGGCAGTCCGAGATGCGCGAGTATCTTGCGCACGACGACCGGATCGGTGAGCTGTGCGATGAGGCGGCTTGGGCCGCCGCAGTGCGGGCAGGTGAGGACGTCGACGGCGAACACTCGCCGCAGGAGCTCCGCCCAGGTTGAGCGCGACGAGCGCGAGCGCGCGGAGGTGTTGGGCGCGGTTGGCGAGTGAGGAGCGGGAGCTGCGTGAGAGTGCGCCGCGGGGACCTGCGTGCGCTTGGACTGGCGACGCTTGGGACCCGCGACGACCTCGGGCTCGGCCTCAGCGCCCCGAGAGGGGCGCGCGCGACGGTTCGGTGGGACTGTTCGACAACGGCAGGCATCCTTCGGCCCTCGACACTAAACGGGAGGCTTGAAGGTGTCTCGCTCACGTCGGCAAGGAGGGACCCGAGCTGTATCGTCGAGCTGTATCATCGAGCCCAGTGCGCGAGGCTGAACCGAGCTCTATTGTCGAACTGTATCGTCGAGCCCGGTGCGGGAGGATGAAGCGAATTGAACACATTTCGATGGTTGGGACTGCTGCTGTTGATTAGTGGGTTGCTGGCGTTGGTGTGGTTCGCACGCGACGGGGCAGAGCCATCGGCGTCTGATCCAGTCGCAGCGCCGCCGCGGTCGGAGTCGACCGCAACGACCACGGCCGATCCGCCGGTTTTCGCTCGCGATGCAGTGTCGGCCGCGATCGATTCTCCACCCTCAGTCGCAGCGTCTGGAGAGGCTGACTCGCATCCCAGTTCCGAACCGATCAGTCCTGCTGTCGCAGAACGGTTTCCCAAACCTCCTGGCATCCCGGGTCAACTTCCCTTTGCGCACGGCTCGATCGAGGAGCGTGCATGGATCCTTCGCAGAGCGCTTCACGACTTGCAGCACCTTGAGGGTATCAACGCCCAGAATCACAAGATGGGCGATGAGATGATCCCCGTCGCGATCGGTGGGCTTTTGGACTTGCAGGGGCGAGGGATCGAAAGAGGGCCCGGAGCGTTCGTAGTTCCGAAAGCCGCCAACGATGAGTACGTATTCATGAGCCAGGGCAAGTTCTTCGTGTTCAAACGCTTCGAGTTTCCGGACTACGACCTCTACCGCACGGCCACGTCTGGCGCCTCGGACGACTGGATCGCGCTGGGACCGCAGGCGCTCTGGCTCGAAAGGACAACAGCGTGGATGGAGGAAGTTGCCGCGCTTCTTGAGGCGCAGGCCCGTTGAATAAGTCAGCGAGCGCTCGCCGCACGTCACTGGTGTAGTGCGGCGAGCGCCGCGAACCAACAAGGAGACTTGATGGTAGGAGCGAATCTTGTGTTGTGTGCTTCACTGCTAGCGGCATTCTTGCCGGCCGCTTCTGCGGGAGACGTCGACTGCACCGAAACTTGCTACGCCCAGTTGACGGGGAACTCACTCGGCAGCGTTCCGAGCGGCATCACCTTCTTGGTGACTCCGTCGAACGTGACCAACGGCATTGGC
>JBIKYW010000480.1:0-3192 GCA_044355055.1 Planctomycetota bacterium
GGGCGGCGTGCGCCCCGCGGCCGCCGAGTTCGCGCCGGTTTCGATCGAGCACTGGAACCACAACCCCGTCGGCGAGTTCCCGGACCTGCGCACGCTGCCGATGCCGGACTACGAGCTCTTCGACACCCAGCGCATCACCGATCAAAAGCACGGCTGGTTCGGCCTTCTGAGTTCGCGCGGTTGCCCGTACCGCTGCACGTACTGTCTGAACCACAAGATCGTCGATCGCTATCGCGACGAGCTCGGCCGCTCGACCACGCAGATCGGCTTCTTCCGCTTCCGCCCGCCCGAGCTCCTGATCGAAGAGATCCAGTGGGTGCTCGCGCGCTACAAGAACATCGGCACGTTCATCTTCGACGACGACCTGTTCACGCAGAACGTGCAGCACGCGATCGCCGTCTGCGACGCGTACCACGCCGCGGGAATCCGCGTTCCGTTCGTCGTCAACAGTCACGTGAAGCAGCTCGACCCGCGCGTTGCGGAAGCGCTCGCGAAGGCGGGTTGCCGCATCTTGAAGCTCGGCATCGAGTCGGGTTCGCCGCGCGTGCGCAAGGAAGTGCTGCAGCGCTTCATGTCGAACGACGACATCTTCAACACGGTCGAAGCAGCGGAGATGTTCGGCCTGCACACATCGGGCTTCCTGATGGTCGGCTTGCCCTACGAGACGCGCGACGAGCGCTGGGAGACGGTCGACGTGCTCGCGAAGTCCGGCATCGGCCGCTTCCGCACGTCGCTCTTCTTCCCGTTCCCCGGCACCGAGAGCTACGCGCTCGCGCTCAAGGGCGGCTACATCGACCCGTCGCGCGAGGTGAAGCTCACGGACTTCACCGAGTCCTCGTGCATGGACTTCGGCGCGGAAGAAAACCTCTTCATCGACAAGCTCGCGACCTGCATGCCGTGGTTCGTGAACTCGCGCCTCGACCGCTATCGCGATGCGCCTGCGAGTGCGCGCTACCGCGGGATCGTCGAGCGGGTGCTGGCGATGGACGCTGCGGATTGGGAGGCGTTCAAGCCTTCGGTGCGCGCGCTCGATGCCGAGCTCTCGGCGGCCGCCGTGGCCGCAGGCGAGCTGCACTACGCGATCAAGTACAACGCCTTCATGGGCGTGCGCTCGGACTACTACCTGGCCGAGGAGGCCGGGATCGAGTGGCACACCGCCGCCGCGAAGCCGGTGCCGGAGCGCCTCGCCGAGCTCGCCCTCGCGGCGGCCGCGAGCGAGATGTGCTGAGATGAACCTGCCGGACTTCTCGAAGCTGCAGGTGGGCGTGGTCGGCGACCTGATCGCGGACCACTACCTCGTCACGCAGCCGCGCTCTCTCTCGCGCGAGGCGCCCGTGATGGTGCTGCGCTGGCAGGGCGAGCACGTCCAAGCGGGCGGCGCCGCGAACGTCGCTCGCAACGTGCGTGCCCTAGGTTGCACGACGCGTCTGCACGGCGCGATCGGAAGGGACTCGCGCGGACGCGAGCTCGCGGAGCTGATCGAGGGCTATCGCATCGACGGTCTCGGGCTCGAGAGCGTCCCCGGCTGGACGACCCCGACGAAGTCCCGCATCGTCTCCGCGGAGCCGCGCCGCAGCCTGCAACAGGTGCTGCGCGTCGATCGCGAGCCCGCGGGGCCCGCGCCCGCGGAGGTCCGTGCGCGCGTGCGCGAGCGCATTCTCTCGCTCGCGGGCGCGACCGACGCGCTCATCGTTTCGGACTACGACTACGGCATGGTCGATCGCGAGCTCGGCGAGCTCGCTGCGGCTCTCGCAAGGCGCGGCGTCACCGTCGTGCTCGATCCGCGCGCCAACGTCGAGGGCTTCTCGGGCATCACGGCGATGACCCCGAACCTGGGCGAACTCGCGGCCTTCACGGGGCGGCGCGTCGATGAACTCGACGACCTGCGCGACGTCGCGCGAGCCGCGGCGGAGCTGCTCGGACGCGTCGCGTTGCGCTGGCTGCTCGTCACCCGCGGAAACAAGGGCATGGCGCTCTTTGGTGACGGGTGTCCCGAGCGCGGCGTGGTCGTGGAAGCCTCGGGCTCGGGCAACGTCACGGACGTGACGGGTGCGGGCGATACGGCTGCGACGGTGTTCGCGCTGTCCCTCGCGGCGGGTTGCGACGGTCCGCAGGCGATGGCGCTCGCGAATGCGGCGTCGGGCGTCGTCGTGATGGAGCACGGCACGGCGGTGTGCACGCCCGAACAGCTCCGCGCGGCGCTGCCGCTCGCGCCGGTGCCGGTGCGCAGCGCATGAGCGCAGCGGTGCTCTGGACGCGCGAGGAGCTCGCGCGCGAACTCGCACGGCTGCGAGCAGCGCGACCCGGACTGCGCGTCGTGCTCGCGAACGGCTGCTTCGATCTGCTGCACGTAGGTCACACGCGCTATCTGGCCGACGCGCGCTCCCGCGGCGATCTGCTCGTTGTCGCGCTCAACACCGATGAGTCCGTGCGCGCTTTGAAGGGACCGACGCGTCCGCTGATGCCGCTCGCCGAGCGCGCGGAGGTCGTGGGTGCGCTCCGCTGCGTCGACTACGTCCTTTCTTTCGCCGAGCGCGATATGGAAGCGACGCTGCGCGCGTTGCGTCCCGAGGTTCACGCCAAGGGCACGGACTACACGCGCGACACTGTTCCCGAGCGGAACGTGGATCGCGAGCTCGGCATCGAGATCGCGATCTGCGGCGACCCCAAGACGCGCTCTTCGACGGGCTTTTCGCGAGTCCTCGACGGAGAGCGCGCGTGAGCGAGGCTCCCGCGCTGTCGGGCGCTCGCAAGGCCTTCGCCTGGGTGCTCTGGCTCGCGTCGTCCACGCTGGGAACGATCTGCGGCATCGGAGGCGGCATCTTCGCGACGCCGATCCAGCACTACGTTTGTGGCGTGCCCTTGCCGCGCGCGATCAGCACCTCGCTCGTGCTCGTACTGGTGATGACGCTCGTTGCAACCGGAGTCGAGGCGACGCGTGCGGACGGCGCGATCGACTGGAGCGTCGTCGGGCTCTTGCTCGTGGGCAGCATCCCCGGAGCGCAGCTCGGCTATGCCGTCGGGAAGCGTGCAACTTTGCGCGCGCTCAAGCTCGCATTCGTCGTGCTCATGGTCGCGGCAGCGATTCGGTTGGCCACCCTGTCGGGACGCGGAGCCACAGGCGAGCTGGCGAGCGGGCTCGCGCTTTCGGCGCCCGAGGTGGCCCTCGTGATCGCCGTGGGCTTCGGCGGC
>JBIKYW010000481.1:0-3180 GCA_044355055.1 Planctomycetota bacterium
TGTGACCCTGCCGACGCCCTTGAACGCGAATCCGCAGGTCGAAGTTCGCACGACGAAGGGCACGCTGCGCTTCGAGCTCTTTGCCGACGAAGCACCGCTGCACGTCCACAACTTTCTGGAACAGGCGCTGCGCGACCGCTACGACGGAACGCTCTGGCATCGGGTCGTTCCCGACTTCGTGATCCAAGGCGGTGACTCTCGCGGCGATGGCAACGGTGGCGGCACGTGGCGCGGCGCTGCGGACTCGCTGCGCCACGAAATCGGCCCGCGCAAATACGTGCGCGGCTCGCTCGGCATGCCGCGCAACGAAGACCCCGAGTCGGGCGGTAGTCAGCTCTTCGTCACGCACCGCGCGACACCGCACCTCGACGGCCGCTACACGATCTTTGGGGAGCTCCGAGCGGGCTTCGACGTGCTCGACGAGATCGAGGTCGGCGATCGCATCGTCGACGTGCTGCGCATCCGCTGAATTGGCTCCGCACGCGCGTCTTTAGCGCTTCGGGCTCGCTGTGGCGTCGGTACCCTGTACGCCTCGGAGGATGACTTGAAGCGTCTCACGCGTATCGCGGCTCTGTCCCTGTCCCTCTTCATCAGCTGTCGCGGTGTCGAGCCCGTCGTCGCGCCTTCCGCCGCGGCGTCCACGGCCGCGGAGCCGACCCCCACGGCGGTCGCCCCTGTCGCCGCGGCGCCGGTGGCCACGGTGCCGGAAGCGCCCACGGTCCAACAGCCCGCACGGCCCCGGATTGCGGCCACGGCAGAGCTGACGCGCCGCGTGCGAGCGCTGTCGGACCGCGCGCGCCCACTCGAAGCCGTCGAGCTCGCATCGCGCGAGCTCGGCGAGCGCTGCACCGCCGGAGATTGGAGCGATCCAATGCTGCTCGCGGACTCGGTCGTCGCAGCGCTCGTGCTCGAGGAGCTGCTCGAGCGCTCCGGAGCTTGGCGAGAAGCCTCCTATGTGCTCCAGCGCGCGCTGCCTCTGCACGCGAATACGCCCCACGAGCTGCGCGCGCAGTTGGAACTTGTGCTCGCACGCGCCTCCGTGCGCATGGGTCGAGTCGGGCCCGCACGCGACGCGTTGAACGCGCACGGCACGATCCGCGATTGGCGCCTGATCGGGCCCTTCGCGAACGAGCGCGGTGGCGGTTTCGACGCCGTTTATGCTCCGGAGGAAGTCATCGACCTCGGCGCGAGCGCAAAAGGCAAGGAACGCGACGTCGCATGGCGCGCCCATCCGTGTCCGGAGACGCCCCTCGGCATCCTGAATCTCGATGCGATGCTGCGCCCCAACACGCAGGCGGTCGCGTATCTCGCAACAGCGATCCACGTCGAAACTCCGCGCGAGGTCCGGCTGACAGTGGGAACAAGTGGCGCGATCAAGGTCTGGCACGGACGTCGGCTCGTGCTCGCGCGCAAAGTCCAGCGCAGCTACCACCGCGATCAAGACGACGTCGTACTCGCGCTCGAGCCGGGCTGGAACCCCATCTTGCTGAAGCTCGGCCACGAGGACGTCGGGGGTTGGCTCGCAAGCGCACGGTGGACCGAGCTCGACGGCACGCCGATTTCGGACGCGACGATCGACTCGTCCCATGCGAGCGACACGATCGAAGCGCGCGCGCCAGTCGCTTCTGCGGTGGCGGGAACTCGGGCGTTCCTCGAAGCGTTGGGAGACGATCCGCGTGCACTCGCGCTGCTCGCGGAGTGGCACATGGCGATGCACCCCGAGGACTCCGCGGCTCGCACGGCGAAGAAACTTGCCGAGCGGGCGCTGGATCTCGCACCCGACGATGTCGCCACGCTCTATCTCGTCGCACGCGCCAATGAACCCGCCGAGGGCGAAGACGCGAGCGAGATTCGGCACAACGAACGTCTGATGCCTCTGAAGCGCATCGTCGAGCTCGAGCCCACTCACGCGGGTGCATGGCTCGACCTCGCCGACTTCTGGACGGAGCTCAACCCGCTGCCCTACTCCGCAGAAGACGCCGCGCGCAGAGCGCTCGCAGCCGCACCGCAGAGCGCCCGCGCGCTCGACGCCATGGCGCGCTCGCAGGACGGCTTTGGACGAGACAGTGAGGCTCGCATGCTCGACGAGCGTGCCAGCGCCAGCGCCGAGGGCAAGCTCGATCCCAGTCGCATCGTACGCGAGGCGTGGAAGCTCGTGACTCGCGGCGAGCGCACCGCCGCTCTGGGCTTCCTCAGGACCTCGATCGCCGCTGGACGCTCGGACGCGACGCTGTACTCGGCGGCTTTTGGCATGGCCATCGAAGGCGGCGAGCTGGAGACGGCGCTGGATTTCGCGACGGGTTGGAGCGTGCGCGTTCCCGCAGATCTTTCGATGTCGCTGCGTTGCGCGGAGGCCTGCGAGCACTTCGGGAAGCTCGACCGTGCTCGATCCTACGTCGAGCGCGCCCTCCTTGTGTGCCCGGAGAGCACCGAGGCGCTGCGCATCCTCGCGCGGATCGAGGAACGCGAAGGCCATACCGCAGCGGCGTGCCGCATCCTCGACGAAGTGGCCAGATTGGATCCCGGCCTGGATCTCGTGCGACGACAGAGCGCGCTTCTCTCGGCGAACGCCGAACAGCCGGAACGCTTCGAAGAGCCTTGGCGCTGGGATGCGGTGTCGCGCGTCGGACTCCTCGCGCGCTCAGGGAACGAAAACGACCCAGTACAGGTCGTCGACCGCACCACGATCTGGAATGTCGAGCCCGACGGGACTGAGCGCAAGTACGAGCACATCCTGTTGCAGGTCGAGAACTCCGCGGGCGTGAAGGCGCTCGACAACTACTGGCTCCCCTATCCGAGCGACGCGACTCTGCAGGTCTACAACATGCGTGTCGTGCACGCCGACGGCACGTTCGAGCGCGCGCCCGCGCCGCGCGGCGGAGATGCCGCATGGAATGGACAGTTCGTGCGCGGCTTCGATCTGCCGCCGCTCGTTCCGGGCGACATGGTGGACATCGAGTTCCGCGTCGATCCGACGGAACCTGACGTGTTTGGACAGTACTTCGGCGAACGCCACGCGTTCCAAGTCGACTACCCCGACGCGCTCGCGCCCGTGCGGCAGGCGGAGCTCATCGTGATCGCTCCGCGCGAGTTGCCGTTGTACACCTTCGTTCACAACGCACCCGAGCTCGAGACCACTGTCGAGGAGCGCGATGGGAGCATCGTGCGGCGCTGGCTCGC
>JBIKYW010000069.1:0-10451 GCA_044355055.1 Planctomycetota bacterium
GAGAATCGTCGAGACGGCGAGTGCGAGCATCGGGGCCCTTTCCGGCGCCGACTCCGGCGCGGGACTCCATCCTCGGCTTGCGGCCCGTCACTTGTCGAGGGTGCAGTCGCCCGCGCCCGACGGCGACCTAGTTCGGAGACGCGATCCAACGCAGGAGGAGCCCCAGCAGCACCAACACGAGCCCCGCGACGACGAGCCAGAGCCCGGTGCGACGGGGGCGCGCGCCCGGCTGCCACACGTACGGCTCACCGTGGGCGTGGCCGTGCCCGCCCGGAGGGTGCGGATGCTCGTGCGCTTCCTTGGAATGGACCATCGCGAGGTGCTCCGACGTCACTGGGGCTTCGGGCCGCGGGCTTGGGAGACCAAGTGCCCCGCCTCCTTGAGCACGATCTCGTCCATCGCGAGCTTCAGCGCCTTCGGCGAGCCCGGCAGCGCGAGCACGACCTTGCCGCCGAGCAGACCGGCGATCGCGCGCGAGAGGATCGTCGCCGAGCCAATCTCGCGGTAGCTGAGCCAGCGAAAGAGCTCACCGAAGCCCGGGATCTCGCTGTCGAGGATCCCGCGCAGCGTGTCGAAGGTCACGTCGCGCGGCGCGATGCCCGTGCCGCCCGTCGTGAGCACGAGGTCGACCTCGGAGTCCGCGGCGGCACGGCGCACCGCGGCTGCGATCTCCTCGCGCTCGTCGCGCACGATTTCGCGTAGCCCCACCGCGTGCCCGGCACCCGTGATCGATTCGACGAGGAACTCACCACCGCGGTCCGTGACCGCGTTGCGCGTGTCGCTGATCGTCACGACGGCAAAGCGCAGCCGCGCGGGAGCGGCGCTCTTGTGCTGTTCGAGGCTCACGAGGGCGAGCCCAAGCTGTCGAGGACGCGCCGCAAACGCTCGACGCGCGCGACCTCGACCGGCTCGTCGACCGCGCCGTTGCGCTTGAGAGATGTCCCCACGATCGCGCCGCTCGCGTACTGGAAGAACTCTGCAGCGTTCTTCTCCGTGAGCCCGGAACCGATCAGAACGGGCGCATTTCCTGCGGCGCGCCGTACGGCCGCCACGCGCTCGACCTCGGGCGCCGAGCCCGTGCCCGAGCCACTGACGACGAGCGCATCCGCGAGCCCGCGGTGCAAGGTGTCCGCAGCCGCACTCTCGATCGAACCGCCGCCGAGCGGGACGGCGTGCTTCACGTGCACGTCGCACAAGAGCGCAACTCCCGGGCACAGCCGCGAGCGCTCGCGCAACGTCTCCGCAGCTTGCCCCTGCACGAGCCCTTGGTCGGTCACCGCGGCACCGGTGTGAACGTTGATGCGCACGAAGCGCGCCCCCGTCGCCGCGCACAGTCCGAGCGCAGCGCGAGCGTCGTTGCGCAGCACGTTGACGCCCACCGGCGCGCCGCCGGCGACCTCGATCACGGTCTGGAGCGCGAGCGCCAGCGTCGCGATGGTCTCAGGCGGCACCCGCTCGCTGAAAAAGGGAACGTCGCCGAAGTTCTCGACGATCAGCGCGTCGCAGCCGCCGCCGATCAAAGCCATCGCGTCGTCGCCCGCGCGGCGCAGGATGGCACGGCGGTCGCCGAGATAGCGCGGAGAGCCCGGCGTCGCGATCAGGTGAACGACCCCGACGAGAAGTCGCTTGGAGCGCAGCAGCTTGTTCATGAAGCCCTGAGCGTAGCGCCCGCGAGGCGCGCTGTCCCACGGCGGCTTCTTTACAGAATGTCGAGGATGCCCGTACCAGTGTCGGGTGAGTACAGGGTCGAGGTGTTCGCCCGATAGTTCGCGTCCGCCGCGAGCTTGGCATTCCACGGCAGGATCTCTTTGTCCCCACACATGCCGAGCGCAACGGCTGCGAAGGCCCGTGCGAGATCCGTGCTCTGCTCGCGATCCGCCGCCATCGCCATCAGAGGTTCGAGACTCCGTCGGTCCCCGATCATGCCGAGCGCAGACGCCACCGCCGCGCGCGCCGAGAGACTGTTCGAGTTGCGGAGCATGTCCACGAGCTGTGGCACGACTTCCTTGTCGCCGAGCAGGCCGAGGGAGATCGCGGCGTTGCGGAGCAGCTCGGGGTGGTACTTGGACTTCGCGACGAGCGCTTGAATGCGCGCGATCGATGCACGGTCCCCCACGAGCCCGAGCGCGATCGCGACGTGACCGCGCGCCTCCCGGTCGGACATCTCCTCCAACTGTCGACGTAGAACCGGCACGCTCGAGCTGTCGCGAGCCACGCCTAGGGCCAGCGCGAACGCACCCACTTCGTCGGGCGAACGTGCTGCATCGAGAGCTCGACGCAGTGCGGAGAGCACCTCTGAGGACTGCGGAGCGCGCGCGTCGGCCGCACCGCGCTCGAGCACCCCGAGTGCGAGCGCGGCGTAGCAGCGAGTCGCGCTCGCGCCATCGGAGAGCTGCGCCAACATCCACTCCCGCGTCTCCTCCTTCGCAGGATCGAGCGCGGAGAGCGGCGCGCTGCCCGCGCCGGGGCGCGAGCTCGCCTGCGCGAGCGAGATCAAGGCGAAGTAGCCAAACTGAGCGTCCCGCGAAGACTTGTGGGTCTCGCGTAGATTCCTGCGAATCCGTCGATCGAGGTCGTCGCTGCCGGCGGTTCCGATTCGACCGAGCGCGATCACGCAACCCGCGCGTACATCGGCGACCTCGTCGAAGTCCCGCGACAAGCGAGCCATGATTCGCTCGACGGCCAGTTCACGCGAGCGCGAGGCCTGCCCTGCGCGAGTCTTCAAGAGGCGCGCCATCGCGATCGGAACGTGAGCGCGAACTCGTGGCGAGAGATCGCGGCGTTCCAAGGTGAAGGCGAGCCACTGGAGTTGTTCTTCGAGGGACGCGACACGCTCGGGCGCACTCGGACTCGAGGGAATCGGCACGAGGGGGTCGCTTGGCAGCGGCGCAAGACCGAGCGCGGTGACGCACGCGACAGGGATCTCGCTCTGACTGCTGCCCGCGGCGTTGCGAGCCATCCACGTGACCAACGACTCGACGGCGAGCTCGCGCGCAGCCCCCTCGCAGCGGTGTGCGACGAGGCCGAGTCCATAAGCTGCGAAGGCGCGTGTCCGCTCGCTCGGAGCCGAAGCCAAGGGCGCGCCGCGCGCTCGGATGGCCTCGAGATCGCCCGAGAGCATCGCGCGCAAGAGCTCGACGTCGCGCGCGTCGCCGAGGATGCCCAGCGCGACCGCGGCGGTCTCCGCGAGCTCCTGATTCGCATGCGCTAGAAACGGCGCGATCCAGCCCGCGACCGCACGCTCCCCCGGCTCTTCGCCAATCTTGGCGAGCGCGACGATCGCGCCGCTCAGCACATCGTTGTTCGTCTCACTCTGGAGCAGCGCCCGCAGCGCGGGCTTCACGCGCTTGTGCAAGTCCTCCGCCGTCGGAAGCAGTTCGTCGCGCGTCGGCTCGCGGCGCGCGAGAAAGGCCTCGTCGCTGCCGGAAACGACTCCACCCGACCCGACGCGCTCGCGCAGCCCGAGGTACGTGTCCTTATTGAATCCCCACCACGACTGCCAACGAGTCAGATCCGCGCCGGGCCCCGCGGTCGCGCCGCCGGTAGAGGGCGTCGGCTGCGGGTTGCTCGGCGTGGGCGCGGTGGAGCCCGGCCCCGCGGGTGTGGTCACGCCCCCCGCAGCGGTCGATCCGCTCGACGTGCCACTGCTCGAACCCGTGGAGTTGCTCGCACCGGGCACCGTATCGCCCGAGCCGGTTCCGGGCCCCCGGTACGCACCACCATGGGCCCGCGCCGAGGGCGCGAACGCAAGCCCGAACACGAGGAGGAAACCTAGGAGAGTCATGGTTGCGCTCGCGAGAGGATCAAAGCCTGTGCCAACCCGCACTAGGGTACGCCGAGCGCGCTGCGCAGGCGCACGACGTTACCTCTTCGTAGCCATCGCGCTCACAGCCGTTCCAACGGTTGCCAGCCGTCGCGGGCGAGCCGCCGGAGCGCCGCGCGGAGCGACTTGTGCGCGTCGAGTTTTTGGACGAAGTCCCCTTCGCGTGCGCTGCCTTTGGCGCGCACGCACGCGACGAGTGCGTCGAGCTCGGAGCGCTGCCACTTCCACAATCCCGGGAGTGCGACGATCAGCGGAGACCAGCGCCGCCACCAGAGTTGCTCGTCGCGCGTCCAGCTGCGCCAGTCGAGGTCGCCGCAGTAGGACGCGGCTTCGCGCATGCACGTGTCCTCGCCGCGCTCGCGATCCGACCCGAAGCGCGTAGCGAGCATGTCGGTGATCGCGAGCCCCACCCGCTCGAGCGGAAACACGCCGATGACGTCGTCGCGCGGCTTCCCCGCGTGCCAATACACGTTGTGCTTCGCGAGCTTGCGCAGCGTCGAGAGCGACGAGCGATGGCGCGGATCCTTGCCCATGCGCGCGAGTTCCTGTTCCATCAGCGCGAGTGCGCTCGCGTCGCGCGGCCGGAAGCCGAGCTTCTGATAGAACCACCACGCGCCAGACTTGAGTCCCTCGGCATTGCCGTCCCCGCCGAGCTGGTAGGGATACACCGTGAAGTCGCGCGAGCCGAAGAGCTCCTGCGTCATCGAGAGTACGCGGCCGTAGATCGGCCCCGCCTCGCCGCCGCGGAACGTGTCGAACACGTTGTAGGCGATCTCGGAGCTGCCGAAGAGCGCACTCACGAGGACGTAGCCCATCGGCACGCGGTTGTGGAGCGTAAGGAACGCATACACGGACTCGAGCATGAGGCGGCGCTCGGGCACGACACCGATCGCGATGAACTCGAGTCCGTCGCCGAAGTCCACGCGCCGCACGTCGCGCACGTCGGCATGCATGAAGGCATCGAGGTCGCGAGAGCGCGTGAGCATCGCGTCGCGCGCGAGCTCGATCAGCTCGTGCGACTCGCGCTCGTCGCAGTCGCGCACGGAGAGGGGCTTGCGTCGCAGCTCGCGCCGAATGTCCGGCCTGGCCCGATCCAGAGGGCGAGTACGGAAATGTGCAGCCCCACCCGGCGCGAGCTCGTGCGAGCGCGACGGCGTGTCCTCGCCCGGAGGCAGGACCAGCTCCAGCCCGAGCTCTTCGTAGAGCACGTCGTTCGCAAACGTGTCGTGTCCGACACGGGAAAGGCGCCGCACGAGGAACTCCGCATCGCTCTCGTCGGGGCCCTTGAGGCGTGCGACCCACTTGCGCAGCGGCATGTCCCACTCGTCGAGGCCCGGGGTCTCCGAGTAACTCGCGAGCAGCGCCAGTCGCCCTTCGAGGCGCGCCGGTTCCCCGACGGAAGGCCAGTCCACGCGCAAGCGCTGGCCGTAGCGACGCACGAGCCTGCGTGCCGTCGGCGCGAAGAACGGGTACCGAATCTCGGTTCCGGCGATGCCTGTATCGGCGAGCTCCGCGCGAAAGCGCGCGAGGTCCGCTCGCAGCGCGAAGATCGCGAGCACGGTTTCCGCCTCGATCAGAACTTCGGCCGAGTCGGGATAGCCTCGGATGAAGAGCGCCGCTTCGTGCAGCCGACGCACCGAGCGCGCATCGGGCAGCTCCGACCCTTGCATCTGAAAAAGCAGTGCGCGCTTGCGCTCCGCCGCCGCAGAGCCGAACTCGAAGCGCAACCGTTCGAGCTCGCCCAAGAGCTCCCGTGCGCGTGCCGCCGAGACGGCGCGAGTCTTGCGCTTCCCCATCGCGTTTCGACGCTACCAAGCACGGCCCATCCCCGCCACGCGAAGCTCGCCGCAGAGGGTGGCGAGGCTTCGCTCCGCCGCTAGACTTTGCGACTCCCCATCCGCGCAGTCCGCGCCGCGGCCGCGCAATCCAGAGAGAGACCTTGCCATGAGCACGACGCCCCATCGTCCCCACGGTCCGATCACGTCCCGCCGCGAGATGCTGGCCCTCGGCGCTGCCGCCGCGGCCGCTGGAGCCTGCGCGAGCACGCCGAAGAGCTACGTCGGCGTCCGCGGCGCGGACCGTGCCCGCCCCGCCGCAGGGGAGCCGATCCGCATCGCGATCATCGGCATGGGCGCGCCGAGTACGCCCGCGATGGGCTTCGGCCACCTCTCGCGCATCTGCGCGCTCGCCAAGGAAGGCAAGGAGAACGTGCAGGTGGTCGCGATCTGCGACGTCGCGGCCCCCTACCTCCAGC
Source organism: Planctomycetota bacterium (assembly GCA_044355055.1). Lineage (GTDB taxonomy): Bacteria > Planctomycetota > UBA1135 > UBA1135 > F1-120-MAGs118. The sequence goes on from JBIKYW010000069.1 coordinate 6,078, forward strand.
GCGGCGTCGACTACGCAAAGGAGAAGCAGGGCATCGAGGTGCGCGGCTACGCCGACTACAAGCGCATGTACGCCGAGGAGAAGGGCCTGCACGGTGTCCTGATCGCCACGCCGGAGCACTGGCACGCGCAGATGGCGATCGACGCGATGGCCGCGGGCCTCGACGTGTACTGCGAGAAGCCGATGACGTACGACCTCGAGCAGGCGCTCGAGCTGCGCGCGGCGGTGCTCGCCAACCCGCAGAACATCTTCCAGTGCGGCACGCAGTTCCTGCAGCACCGCAAGTACTGGAAGGCCAAGGAATTGATCGCCGCGGGTGCGATCGGCAAGCCGACCTTCTCGCAGACCTCCTACTGCCGCAACTCGAAGGGCGGCGAGTGGCTCTACGGGATCGACGCGCAGATCGAGCCCGGCAAGACGCTCGACTGGGGCGCGTGGTGCGGCCCGATGGGCAAGGCCGAGTGGGATCCCGCCGTGTTCTTCCGCTGGCGCCGCTACGCGAAGTGGTCGAGCGGCATCATCGGCGACCTGCTCGTGCACGTCACCTCGCCGCTCGTCTACGCGCTCGATCAGGGCTGGCCGGTGCGTGTCACCGCCTCGGGCGGCCACTACCACGACACCGCGATGGAAAACCCCGATCAGGTCAACCTGACCGTCGAGTTCGAGAAGGGGCACACCATGACCGTCGCCGGCTCGACCTGCAACGAGACGGGCGTCGAAGCGATGGTGCGCGGCCACAAGGCCAACCTCTACCTCGGCGGCAACGACTGCATCCTGCGCCCCGAGCGCATCTACGGTGAGGAGATCGAGGAACAGACGTTCCCGTCGGCTGCGACAGGCTTGAACGACCAAGACGAGCACCGCCTGCACTGGCTCGGCTGCATGCGCTCGCGCAAGGCGGCGATCGGTGACGTCGACACCGCTGCGAAGGTGATGGTGATCGTCGATCTCGCGGCGCGCTCGATCTGGTCGGGCGCGGCTTGGACGTTCGATCCCAAGACGCTCGCAGCCTCCAAGGCCTGAGAGCGGAGCACGGCGTGCTGCGACTGGCGACGCGCGCGATGGGCACGCGCTTCGAGCTCGTCCTCGCCTGCGAGGACGAGCCGCGCGCCCGTGCCGCGGGCGAAGAGGCGCTCGAGCGCATCGAGCAGTGCGACGCGCGCTACAGCGTGTTCTCGAACTCGAGCCTCGTCGCACGCGCCAATCGGGATGCATCCGAGCGCCCCGTCAAGCTCGACCCCGAGCTTTTTCAGCTGCTGCAGCGCTGCCTGTCGCTGTGTGCGGCGTCCGACGGAGCGTTCGACGTCGCGATCGGTCCGTTGATGCGCGCGCTCGGCTTTCGCGGACAGCGCATCGACGCACCGCGCGGCGCCACGAGTGGCGGATTCGAGCTCGACGCCGCGACTTGCTCGGTGCGCTTCACTCACCCCGACACGCAACTCGACCTCGGCTCGATCGCCAAAGGACATGCGCTCGACTTGGCCGCACAAGTCCTGCGGGAGCGCGGCATCGAGCGCGCGCTGCTGCACGGGGGAACGAGCAGCGTCATCGCGCTGGGCACGCCGCCCAACTCTGCGGAGGGCTGGCGCGTGCGAGTCGGTCCCGAGGGCGCGTTCGACGCATGCCTGCGCGACAATGCCCTGTCGGTGTCCGCACCCCGCGGTCGCACCGCCGACTTCGGCGGCCACACGATCGGCCACATCCTCGATCCGCGCACGGGTCGCCCCGTGCCGCTCGGATTGCGCGCCGCGGTCGTAGCGCCGAGCGCCGAAGCCGCCGACGCATGGTCGACCGCAGCGCTCGTCCTCCACGCGCGCGGCCGCCCGCTCCAACGCCACTGCCCTTCGGATCAGGCGTGGCTGATCGAAGCGGAACAAGCCGAGCCCGTCTGGATCGGCTCGCTCCACTCGTTCGCAAGGCACTCTGGACTCGAAGCCTCCCACCGATGAGCACACCCGACCGTCGACAACTGCTCCACGCCAGCGCCGGCGGCGCTGCCGCGCTGTTCCTCGCACCGAGCTTCGAGCTCCTGCACCCTACGATCTTCGGAGCCCCGCTCACCGTCGCCGTGATCGGCGCTGGACGCCAAGGGCGCGCAATCTTGGGCGAGCTCGCCACGATCCCGGAAGCGACGGTCGTCGCCGTGTGCGACACGGACGACTCGCGGCTTCAATCGGCGGTGCGGCGCGCGCAAGGCTTGAAGGGCTACGCGAGCCACAAGGAACTCCTCGAAAAGGAGCCCAGCATCGCCGCCGTCGTGATCGCGACGCCGACGCATCTCCACCGCGCGATCGCGCTCGACTGCATCGCCGCAGGCAAGCACGTGTACTGCGAAACGCCGCTCGCCCACACTCTCGACGACACGGCCGCGATCGCCGCGGCCGCCAAGGGGTCGTCGAAGGTCTTTGCGGGCGGCTACCAAGGTCGCTCGAACCCGGTGTATTCGCTCGCGCGTTCGTTCTTCAAGGCGGGCACTCTGCGCCAGCTCTCCCACCTGCGCGCGCAGGATCACAAGAAGACGTCGTGGCGCACGAGCGGCTCGACGCCGGAGCGCGACAAGGAGCTCAACTGGCATCTCGACGGCGACATTTCGCTGGGCCTCGCCGGCGAGAAGGGCTCGCACCAGCTCGACGTGTTCCACCATTTCCTCGGGCGTTATCCGGTCTCTGTGCGCGGCGAAGGCGAGCTACGGCTGCACAAGGACGGCCGCACCGTCGCGGACACGATCTTGCTCGACCTGCGCTTCGAGGACGGACTGCGCGCGAGCTACTCCAGCACGCTGTGCAACTCCTACGAGGGCCGCTACGAGCTGATCGGCGGCGAGATGGCGCTCATCAAGCTGGGCTGGACGCACGGCTGGATGTTCAAGGAGGCCGACGCGCCGACGCAGGGCTGGGAGGTCTACGCCAACCGTCAGCAGTACCACAACGACTCGGGCATCACGCTGATCGCGGACGCGACCAAGCTCGCGGCGCAGGGCAAGCTCACCGAGGGCGTCGGGCTGCCGTACACGTCGCTGTACTATGCGCTCGCCGACTTCGTGAAGGCCGCGAGTGAGGGCAAGGCGCCCGCGTGCTCGGTCAGCGAGGCGGCGCGCAGCACGGTGATCGGCATCCTCGCCAATCAAGCCGTGAAATCGAACGCGGAAGTGCCCATCGACCCCGCGCTCTTGGAGAGCCTGTGAGCACGTTCCCGCTGCGCCTGCGAGAGCTCGCGCTCGGCGCCCGCGTCGCGCTGACCGCGCTGGTGCTCGCCTTCGGGATCGGCCTCGCCGCGTCCGCGTGGCACCTCGTCGACCACCACCAAAACCGCGACGAACAGCCGGGGGTCTCGCTCGAAGATCTCGAAGGCGCCTACCACGGCGTCAACACGACGGCACCGCTCGTCAGCGCGCTCGAGCGCGGCCACCCGGAGTCCCTCCTGTCCACCGACCGCGAGCTTCTGCTCAAGTGGCTGCGCTCGGGCCGCATCGTCGAGGACTACGACAACTTCGATCTCGGTGACTCGGCGCCGGAGGGCCTGCTGCGCGCCAACTGTCTCTCCTGCCACGCGCGCAACGCCACCGTCGGTGATGGAATCGGCGCGAGCGTGCCGCTCGAGTACTTCGACGACGTGAAGAAGCTCGCCTTCTCGAAGTCCGTCGCGCCGGTGCCCACGCGGGTGCTGGTGGCCTCGACGCACGCCCACGCGCTCTCGCTGGCGGCGATGTCGATCGTGATCGGCTTCCTGTTGCTCGCCACGCGCTGGCCCTCGACCTTGCGCAACGGGCTCTTCGCTCTCGCGGGCCTCGGCCTGCTCGGTGACCTCGCCGGGTGGTGGCTCGCGCGAGGCTCTGCGAGCTTCGTGCCGCTGATCGTCGTGTCCGGTGCGACCTACGCCCTTGCGACGGCGCTCTCGCTCGCGTTGATCGGGCTCGAGTTGTGGCTCCCCAAGCGGCCCGAGTGAGCCGCCGCGCGCGAATCGCGCAGGGAAAGGCACGACACGCTCCAAAAGCTCCGCCGCGCCTGCGTAGAATCCGCCGCACCCCTACGGAGCGCCCCATGTTCCTCGCCCCTGCACCGCTCTTCCTCGCCCTCGCCAGCGCGACCGAACCCGATCCGGCGTGGAGCGCGGAACCCGTCTCACTAGCCCACCGTCTCGCGGTCGCCGCGCCGCAAGAGCGCCGCTACGGCTATGCGTGGAACCCGAGCTGGACCCTCGCGGTCGGCGCCTACCAAACCGACTCGAGCTTCGACACGTTCCTCGCGGGTTCGAGCGACGTCGAGGAAGACATGGCGTACGCAGTCGACGTCACCCTCTACAACTGGGAGGGAGAGCGCGGCATGGGCCTCGAGTTCGGTCTCGCGCGCTCGACCGCGACCGTCAGCTCCTCGGG
>JBIKYW010000482.1:0-3171 GCA_044355055.1 Planctomycetota bacterium
GGCTGCGGAGCGCGAGGCCGAACTCGCGCGGCGCGGAGAGCTCGTCGAAGCCGAGGCGCAGCGCGGGCTCGAGGAGCGCGTGCGCGATGCGCGCCGCGTGCTCGACGAGGCGCGCGCGCTCGCGGCGCAGGTCCCCGGAGACAAGGCGAAGGCGCTGCGCGAAGCGCTCGAGCGCACGGAAATGGCGCTCACCCGCGCTTCGCTCACCGAACGCCGCAAGGCGTTCCTGGAAGCGCTGGACAAGGGCCAGATGGTCTACATCCCTCGCTATCGCCAGCGCTGTCAGGTGCGCAAGGTCGATCGCGCGGCGCGCAAGCTGACCGTGAAGCTGGGCGGAATGGACCTCGCGGTCACCTTCGACGAAGTGACCTGGTACGAGTCCCTGTAGCGACGCGGATGTCGCGCGCGAAGGCCGCGGTACCGCGCGCGGCCTTGGATTGCGGCCTCTGCGCCCTGCGGTATCCTCGAAGGCCGTGTTCGAGCTCCTCCCCGCGCCCGAGCCGGAGCACCTCTGCGCCGACATCGTCGTCATCGAGCCCGATCCCCGGGCCATGGAGCGGCTCTACGCGCGCCTTGACGCCGAGGGCCACCGGGTGCGCACCGCGGGCGACCTCGCCAGCGCCCGTCTGCACCTCGCCCGCCGTCGACCGCAGTTCCTGATCGCTGCGGCGCGCGTGGGGGAGCGCGACGCGGTCGAGTTCCTGCCCGCGCTCGCGGCCGAGGGACTGCTGCCGAAAACCGTGGTCACGGGCGTGCTCCCCGGGAGTCCGCGCGCGCTCGAGCTGGGCGCGATTTCGAGCGTATTCGCCGTGATTTCTGGCCCCTACGACGCGCTCGGGATCGCCGACACGCTCGCCGCGCGCCTCGCTCTCCCCGACGGCGCGGTGCCCCAGCCGTGACACGCCTGCGCTGGACGACGGCGGGGGAGTCCCATGGCGCCGCGCTCGTCGGCGTGATCGAGGGCATACCCGCCGGGCTCGAGCTCGACCTCGCGCGCATCGACGCCGAGCTCGCACGGCGCCAGCGCGGCTACGGGCGCGGCGGGCGCATGAAGATCGAGACCGACGCGGTGCGCCTGCTCTCCGGTGTGCGCGTAGGACGCACGCTCGGCTCGCCGCTCGCGCTCGAACTCGAGAACAAGGACCACACGATCGAGCGCCTCGGCGTGCCGACGAGCGCGCGCCCCGGGCACGCGGATCTCGCGGGTTGCCAAAAGCTCGGCGAGCGCGACCCCCGCGCGGTGCTCGAGCGCGCGAGCGCCCGCGAGACTGCGATGCGCACCGCGCTCGGCGCCGTCGCGCGTCAGGTCTTGGAGCACTTCGGCGTCGAACTCTTCGCTCACGTGGTCGAGCTCGGCGGAGGCCGCGTGCGTCAGGACGCCTTCGAGACCGCCGGCGCCGAACGTCAAAAACTGCGGGAATCTTCGGTGTTTTTCGCGCTCGATCCGGCCGTGGAGCCCGACTGGACCGCGCGTGTCGACGCGGCCAAGGCGGCGGGCGACACGCTCGGCGGTGTGTTCGAGGTGCAGGTACTCGGGCTCGCGCCGGGGCTCGGCAGCTACCACTCCGGGCCCGAGCGGCTCACCTCGCGCCTCGGCGCGGCCCTGCTCTCGATCCCGGCCATCAAGGGCGTCGAGTTTGGCCTCGGCTTCGAGGCCGCGCGTCGGCCGGGCTCGGAGGTCCACGACGCCATCGTCTCCCGTCCGGGCCCTCACGGGCGCTTCGGCCGCGCGACCAACCGCGCGGGTGGGCTCGAAGGCGGCATGACGACCGGCGAACCCTTGGTCGTGCGCGTGGCGATGAAGCCGATCTCAACCCTCCGCCGCGGGCTTCCGACCGTGGACTTCGAGAGCGGGGAGAGCGTGCTGTCGACCTGGCAGCGCTCGGACGTCACCTCGGTCCCCGCGGCGAGCGTCGTGGGGGAGGCGGTCGTGGCCCTCGCGCTCGCCGAGGCGTTCCTCGAGCGCTTCGGCGGCGACTCGTTGGCGCAGGTCGAGTCCGCCTATCGCGAGCACCTCGCTCGCCTCGCGACCCTCTGAACGGCCTTCCAGGGGCCCTCCGAGGGGGTCGGGCAGGAAATCCGAGGTGGACGCTTGACGGGCGGGGGGCGCTCCCTATCCTCTCTCGCTCTCCGCACCGTCGGGGGCAGTTTCGCCTGCAACCTACGCTCGGCCGCGGGCCTCGCCACGGGTTGACAACCGCCGGCGTGGCTCAATTGGCAGAGCACCTGATTTGTAATCAGGGGGTTGTGGGTTCGACTCCCATCGTCGGCTCCACCTCGCCGAGCTTCGAGCTCGGGCGCGGCGGGGGCAGCGGAAGACAACACGATCACGGCCGGATCCGCCGGGCACGCGCAGCGCGCGGGCCGCAGGATCCCCCGACCTCGGTCGGGCTGTTCCATGGAAACGCGACACATCACGGATGACACGGGAGCGGACGCTCCCCGCGGCCGTCGTGCCGTGCCCCCGACCGCTCGCGCGGTGGGTGGGCGCGCACGGTGCCCGCGGGACTGAGGCGTCTGCGCTAGCACCGGGCACCTGAAACACCTGCGCCTTGGCGAGCCACCTCGCCGCGGTCGCACGGCCTCGTCGTCGGATCTCCCATCGCGGAGTGGTCCGACGCGCGGCGGTGCGCGCGGAAGCTGGCCGCCTGTGGCCGATGGGGGCAACCGCAGCAGAGCCCAGCTCTCGCGGCGGAGCAGCTTGGAGGGGGAGATTCCAGAGCGGCCAAATGGGCCAGACTGTAAATCTGGTGGTTCTCACCTTCGGCGGTTCGAATCCGCCTCTCCCCACCAGCCCCTGCCCCTCTCAGCGCAGAGCCCGGTCCGTTTCCTTCAGTCCATCGGCCTCCCTGTTCGGGTGGTTCGGCGGCGAGCGCGCTTCGGCGCGAGCGCGGGTGGAAGACCCTCGCGGGCGTAGTTCAACGGTAGAACTTCAGCCTTCCAAGCTGATAGCGTGGGTTCGATTCCCATCACCCGCTCCAAGAATTAGGCCCATATAGCTCAGGCGGTAGAGCACTTCCTTGGTAAGGAAGAGGTCACCGGTTCAAGTCCGGTTATGGGCTCCATTGTCCATAGAGTGTTGGTGGCAGCAGGTTTCTGTGCTAATGTTAGCCAGAACAGTTTTTTTATAATGGTAATAATCTTTAAACTTCGGAGACAGCAATGGCTAAA
>JBIKYW010000483.1:0-3165 GCA_044355055.1 Planctomycetota bacterium
GGTGCTCGAGCCGCTCGAGCTCGCCGGCGGGCACGAGCACCTTGGCGTGCAGCGAGAAGCCGTTGTGGTGGGCGCACAGCGATCCCGGCAGCGGCGGCGGGCGCGGCGAGCGGCGCTGGCCCAGATGGAAGCGAGCCTCGCCAAGGCGCGCGCGATCGCGGCGCAGCTCGGCGAGAAAGTCGCCAAGGCCCAGCCGCCGCTGTGGTGACCGGCCGCTGACCGCTCGTCGCCGCCGCGCGGCTCGGCCGATCAGGCCGTCGCCGCGCCGCGCTCGAGTCGCACGGAACGCACGCGACGCGCCGTCGCTTCGACGACGTGGACGCGGGTCCCGTCCGCCGCCACGAACTGCTCGCCGGAGCGCGGGATGCGCCCGCCGGAGAGCACCATGCACAGCCCGCCGATCGTCGTGCAGCCCTCGGGCTCCTCGAGCTCGAGGTCGAGCTCGCGGTTGACGTCGCGGATGGTGGTGGCCGCGGCGACCACCGCGCTGCCGTCGGGTTGCCGCACGATCGCGTCGGTCCCCGCGACGGCGTGCTCGCTCGTGATCTCGCCGACGAGCTCCTCGAGCAGGTCCTCGAGCGTGACGATGCCCGCCGTGCCGCCGTGCTCGTCGACCGCGATCGCGAGGTGCACGCGGTTGCGCAGCATGTCCTCGAGCAGCTCGGGCGCCGGCCGCGATTCGGGCACGAAGTGGCAGGGTCGCAGCATCTCGTCGAGCACGATCGCCCGGTCGGTCCACACGCGCTCGACGATGTCGCGCCACGAGATGTAGCCGACGATGTTGTCGAGCGAGCGCTCGTACACGGGAAAGCGCTGGTGCCCGCTGCCGAGCACCAGGGCCCGGATCTGCGCGACGTCGGCGTCGCGCGGCAGGCCGTTGACGAGGCTGCGGTGCACCATCACCTCGCCGGTGGTCAGTTCGGCGAACTCGAGCGCGCGCGTCGCGATCGCGCCCGCCTGGCGTTGCACCGAGCCCTTCTCGCTCGCCTCGTCCATGATCGTCCGCAGCTCCTCGAGCGAGATGCGGCTCTCCATGAAGGTCGTGCGATCGCCGAACGGCCGCAGGAACTGGTTGGTGGTCCAGGTGAGCATCGACACGCCGGGCCTCAGCAGCCAGGCCGCGGCGAGCAGCGGCCGTCCCATGATCAGCGCGAAGCGCTCCGACGAGCGCAGGGCGAGCGACTTCGGCACGAGCTCGCCGAGCATCAGCGACAGGTACGAGATCAGCGCGACGACGAAGCCGAGCGCGATCTCGCTGGCGTAGGGCGCGAGCAGCTGGGAACGCGCGACGAAGGGAGCGAGGTCCTCGGCGAACGCGGCTCCACCGAAGGCCGCCGCGGCAGCGCCGATCACGGTGATCACGACCTGCACGGTCGAGAGGAAGCGCTCGGGATCCCGGCGCAGCTCCTCGAGCGCGCGGGCGGAACGGCTGCCGCTCGCCGCCAGCTCGCGCACGCGGGAGGCGCGCACCGCCACGACGGCGATCTCGGCGCCGGCGAACGCGCCGTTGACGAGGATCAGCGCCACGATCAGCAGAAACTCGGTCCACATCGTCCCCAGAGAGTAGGCGCTGGCGACGGGACATGCACGACCCTCGGATCGCCGCGCCCTGCGCGGCCGTTGCCCGCGTGCGACCGTGCGGGACCGCCGACCCCGCGCTACGCTCGCGCCCATGAAGCGCCGCGCCCTGTTACTCGCCCTCGCCCTGCTCCCCGCCTGCGCCTCGGCTCCCAAGGGCCCGCCGGTGCACGAGTACACCTTCGTGTTCCTGCGCCAGGGTCCGGGCCTAGCGCAGACCCCGAAGGAACAGCTCCCGAAGCTGCAGGAGGGCCACATGGCGAACATCAACCGGCTCGCCGACGAGCGCGCGCTCCTGCTCGCGGGACCGTTCGGGGCCCCGAGCCCGGAGCCGGAACTGCGCGGCATCTTCGTGTTCGCGGAGCGCGACACGCGCGCCGTGGACGCGCTGCTGGCGAGCGATCCGATGATCTCGGCGCAGGTGCTCGCGGGCGAGAGCGCGCCGTGGAGCACGACGACCGATCTCGCCGCGGCCCTCGCGCGCTGGGAGGCCTTCGAGGAACAGGGCAAGTCCGATCCCGAGTTCAGTTTCATGAAGGGCATGAGGACTTACTACGCCGTGTTCGCCGAGGAGGGCGAGCGTGCGTCGCGCGCGCTCGAGCCGCTGCGCGCGAGCGGCAAGCTCGCGATGGAAGGCCGCTTCGGCGGAACGCGCGCGGGTCAGGCGCTGTTCCTCGTCGACGCCGCCAAGCCCGCGGAAGGTGCGGCGCTGCTCGCGCCGCTGGGCGACCTCGGGCCGACGCGCTGCACGCCCTGGTTCGGCAGCGCGTTCCTGCGTTGAACCGACGACCCGCGGCCGGTCCGCGCCCCAAGACTCGCACGGAGCCCCGATGCAACCGAGAACGCTGACTCTCCTCGCGGCCCTCACGCTCGCTCCCGCGCTGCTCGCCCAGGAGCGCCTCCCGCTCTCGAGCGGCTGGCGCATCGCCGCAGTAGCCCCCCCGCCCACCACGGCGCCCAGCGTCCGCAGGCTCGAGTTCGAGTTCGATGACGGAACCGCGACGAGGCCCGGCACGGCGGAGCTCGACGTGCGCATTGGCGCTCCGTTCGAGTCGGTGCTCGGAACCCGCTTCGACGGCATCGCGCGGTACGAGCAGGTCCTCGCCATTCCCGAGGGACACACCGGGCGCGTGCGCGTCGAGTTCGACGCGGTCGCGACCGCGGCGATCGTGAGCTGCAACGGCGTCGAGGTCGGTCGCCACCTCGGTGGCTGGACGCCGTTCCGCGTCGACGTGACGGACACCCTGCGCCGCGACCGGCCGAACCTGCTCGAGGTCCTCGTCGACGAGAAGGTCGGCCACAACACGCAGGGTTTCCTGCCGATCGTGCAACCCCACTTCGGCGGCATCTGGCAGGGCGTCACGCTCGCGCTCGACAGCGGCCCGGTGCTCGATCGCATCGGGCTGTTCACGTTCGGCGAGGGCGACGGGACGCTGCGATTCAGCGTGCCCGCGCTCGAGGGCGACGGCGCGCGCGTGGAAGTCGGCGGATAGGAACTCCAAGCGGATGACTTCCGCGGAGGCGGTCGTCATCGACCGCGAGGTGGCGGTTCGTCGCGGGGCGCCGATCCGTCAAGCGGCCCCCGGG
>JBIKYW010000484.1:0-3162 GCA_044355055.1 Planctomycetota bacterium
GCGCTTCTTCGACTTGCAGGTCTTCGGCGAGAAGCTCGGCTTCAAGTACGTCGCCTCGGGGCCGCTCGTGCGCTCGTCGTACAAGGCGGGCGAGTTCTTCGCGATGCGATTGGTGCGCGAGCGTCGCGCCGCGCAGTCCACGCAGAGCTGACTTGCGCGTACGGTGAGCGTCAGGCGCGGGCGAGTAGCTCGGCCGCGCGCCGACCGCTCAGGAACGCGCCCTCGACGCGCCCACCCGTGCAGCCGTCGCCCGCGACGGCGAGTCCGAGCTCTTTGTCGAGCCACGCCGTGTCCGTCGGGCCCTTGGAAGCCTCGGGAATGGCGTAGCGCCAGCGATGCGCATCGAGCTGGACCGGCCGAGGCAGAGCACGCCCAGCGAGACGCTCGAACGCACGCAGCACTTCCTCGGCGACCACGCGCGGTTCGAGCTCGAGGTTCGCCGCGCTCCATTCCGCGCTCGCGTGAAGTACCCACGCTTCGGCCTCCGGACGCTGCGGCTTGGATGTGTTGCGTGCAATCCACGCGAGCGTCGCGTCGTTGCAGAAAGCCCCGTCGAAGTCGAGCGGCAGTCGTGCTTCGAACCCCGCGAGCACGGCCCAGCACGGACGCACGATGGATGCGCGCGCACGGTCGGTCAACGACGCGGAGTGCGGGAAGAGTTCGACCAGTTGGGCGTGGGGCAGCGTGGCGAGAACCTGCGCGAACTCTCCGAGCGCGACGCCATGTTCGTCGAAGAGCGCCCAGCCCGATGCGAGACGCTCGGCGCGTGCGACCTTGACGCTGCAGCGGACATCGAGGTCGCGCGCAAGGAACTTGGGCAGCGAGTTCATGTCCGGTACGCCGACGAAACGCTCGACGACATCGCTCGAGGCGCGCACGAGCCCTTGCTCGAAGGCGACGATGCGCCCCCGCCATAGGTCGACCACGCCCGCCGAGCGCCACGCATCGACGGCGCTCGCGAAACTGGGATCGCGCACCGTGAAGTACTGGGCGCCGTGGTCGAACAGGAACGGTGCGGCGCGGCGTGTCGCGATGCGTCCCCCTGGGCCGCGCCCCTTGTCGAACACCGTCACCGCTCGCCCGAGGCGCGCGAGCTCGCGGGCCGCGGACAGTCCCGCGATTCCCGCGCCGATGACGGCGACCTGTGCGCGTTCTGCGGCCATGTCAAGAGGCCTCTACGCAGCCCAAACGCCGCCGGATGCCCCCGGGAAAACAACCGGGCCGGACGCCTCGACGGCATCCGGCCCGCGTGAGAAATCGAAGTCCGCGCGAGCGCGGATCAGGGGCAGAACGTGACCCGCAGCGCGTTGGTCGTGTTGATGCCCGTGCCGCCGACCACGCCCGTGTCGCGGAACCACGCCTGGAAGTGCCAGGTGGAGTTGCCGGCGAACGTCCCGTTCAAGAGCGGCGAGCCTGCGAAATCCAGCGGCAGCGTCGCGATGCCCGCGGCGTCCGTCAGCAGGACTCCGCCGAGGCGGCTCAGGCCGGTGTACGGCGAGATGCACATCCAGCCGTCGCCGAAGGGCAGCTGCGCCGCGGCGCTGCTGTAGAGGAACTTGACCGGACGGTTCGCGGGCGCGGCCGCGACCGACATCGTGAAGCCGGGGGTCGTCAGGCTGGCGACGCCGGTGGAGGAGAGCGTGGCACCGAAGCCCGTCGAGTTCGGCGTCGAGGGGCAGCGCACGACGACCTGACCGCAGGTCGTGAGGTTCGCGAAGCCCGGCGAGGTTTCGTCCGAGGACGCGTCCTCGTCGTCGGCGGCGGCGAGCACGGTCTCTTCGAGCAGGGTCGGGAGCTCGGGCAGGAGCGCGGACTTGACGTCGGTGTTGGGGAGCGACGGGATGTCCTGCTTCTCCTGCGAGAAGGCGAGGGGAATCGCAGCGGAGGCACACACGAGCAGAGTTGCGAGTTGCTTCATGGCGTGTCGTTACAAGGGTGCCGAGTCGAAATCGACGGGGGAGGGACTGAGGTGGTCGATGATCGACCCCTTCGAGCGCCACACTTAGTCGCGCGAGTTCGCTCCTTGAAGTGAGATGGCGGCGTTCTCATTCGGGACTACGAGCCCGGGCCGGAGGCTCGGGGAGGCGGCTCGGTCCGATTCGACCGTCCGTGAGTGGGTGAACGTGACTCGCGCCCTGCCGACGGCACCTCGCAGGGCCCGCGACAAGGGGCAGATGGGGGGCCTCGCATGGGTTCCAAGGAGGCGGGGTGCGTCGCTACGATGGCGCGTCTTCGAGGTCCCGACCCGACTCCCGCCGGAGTGGGGGCGCGGCACCCGAGGGAAGAGCCCCATGAGCGCCCAGGAACCCCTCTCGGTCATCGCCCCGGACGGGGCCGCGGTCGGACACGACCCGCGGCTCTCGCCCGAGGGTCTGTTGCACTGCTACCGCACCATGCTGTTGGTGCGCGCCTTCGACGACGTCTGCCTCAAGCTGCAGCGCTCGGGCCGCATCGGCTTCTCGATCCCCAACAAGGGGGTCGAGGCCTGCCAAGTGGGGGCGGCGAGTGCGCTCGAGACCACCGACTGGATCTTCCCGAGCTACCGCGACTTCGGGGTGGCGCTGTACCACGGCGTCACGCCGACCGAGATGATGCACAACATGTTCGGCAACGACCGCGACACCGCTCGCGGCCGCCAGATGCCGGTGCACTTCTCGTTCGAGAAGCCGATTCGCTTCGTTTCGATCAGCTCGCCCTTGGGCACCCAGATCCCGCAGGCCGTCGGCGCGGCCTATGCGATGAAGCTGCGGGGCGAGAAGCACGTCGCGCTCGTCAGCTTCGGCGACGGCTCGACCTCGACGCTCGGCTTCCACAGCGGCATGAACTTCGCGGGCGTCTGGAAGGCGCCGGTGGTGTTCCTGTGCCAGAACAACGGCTACGCGATCTCTTGCCCCGTCGAGGAGCAGACCGCGAGCGAGAGCTTCGCCATCAAGGCCAAGGCCTACGGCATGCCGGGCGTGCGCGTCGATGGCAACGACCTGCTCGCCATGCGTCAGGTGACGGCCGAAGCGGTGGAGCGCGCGCGCCGCGGCGACGGCCCGACGCTGATCGAGGCGGTCACCTTCCGCATGGGCGGCCACTCGACCTCGGACGACCCGACGCGCTACGTGCCGAAGGAGCTCGTCGAGGCCTGGGCCAAGAAGGACCCGGTGCAGCGCTTCG
>JBIKYW010000071.1:0-10384 GCA_044355055.1 Planctomycetota bacterium
CAAGGCGCAGGCGGCATGCTGGCGATGAACTCGGCGTCGGTGGTGGCTCGCGGCTTCAAGCTGACGAACAACACCGCGCAGAACGGCATCGGCGGTCTGTTCATCGACGGCGGCACGCTCGACCTCGCGAACGCGACGCTGGCGAGCAACTCTGCCGAGGAACTGTGGCTGATGAACAACGTGGCCTTCACGCTCGCCAACTCGATCGCGTGGAACGACGGCAGCGGTGCGGCGATCGGCTCCTACTCGCAGCAGTCGCTTCCCGCGCAGGTCCACCACTCGATCGTGGACTCCAACCGTCTCACGGCGAGTGGGTTCCCGACGAGCGATCCGCTGTTCGATGGTTCATCGTGGGGCAACCACAACGTCGCGCTCGGCTCGGCCGCAGACGACGGCGGAGACCCCGCGTCGGCTGACCCGGACGGCTCGCGCTGCGACATGGGTGCGCACCAGATCGTGGGCAACTAGGCCACGACGATTCGCAGAAGAGCGGCGCTTCGCGGAGGACTCCGCGGGGCGCCGCTTGCGTTCTGGGAGCAGGTGCGACGAGCGGAGCCTATGCTCGCGACGGATGGCATTCCTTCTCGCTCTCGCGCTCGGACTCGTGCCGATGATCGGCTTCGCGGCATTCATCCGCTGGCTGGATCGCTACGAGCGCGAGCCGCTGTGGATGCACGCTGCCTCGTTCGCTTGGGGAGCCGTGATCGCGTGTGGCGCGGCGTTCGTGCTCAACACCGCTCTGGGATGGGGCCTCTTCGTCATCACAGGATCCGCGGAAGCTGCGAACTTCGGTACGACCTCGCTGGTGGCGCCGGTGGTCGAAGAGCTGCTGAAGGGACTCGCGGTGTTGTTGGTGTTTCTCTGCTTCCGACGCGAATTCGACTCGGTCGTCGACGGCCTCACGTACGCGGGCATTACTGCCACAGGCTTCGCGGCCGTCGAGAACGTGCTCTACATCTACCGTGACGGCTATGCGGAGGGTGACATGGAGGGCCTGTGGACCGTGGCCTTCATCCGCATCGTGCTGGTCGGCTGGATGCATCCGTTCTTCACGGCCTTCACCGGCATCGGGCTTGCGCTTGCACGCACCTCGCGCACACCGACTCGACGCTGGGTCGCGCCGCTCGTGGGCTTGACGCTCGCCATCGCGACCCACGCATTCCACAACACTTTTGCGTCGCTCCTCGGAGGCGTCGAGGGCTTCGTACTCGGCTTGGCCGTCGACTGGGTGGGCTACGTGTGCATGGCGGGCTTCATCGGCTGGAGGATCTATGTCGAGCGCGAACTCCTGCGACGACAGCTCGCGGAGGAAGTACAGCTCGGACTCATCGGGGTCGGGACCTACGAACAGGCGATCTCCTTCACGCAGGTCCGCGTTCACGTCGCGGCCTTCGCGCGCGGCCGCTACCGCGCGACACGGAGCTTCTATCAGGCACTTGGAGAGCTTGCGCACCACAAGGAGCACCTCGCACGCCACGGCGACGAGCACGGCCATCGCCAGGCCATCGCGCGGCTTCGGCGCGAGCTTCCTCGACTCGCCGCGGAGCTCGACGCGCTGGCGTAGGCACCGACTCCGAAGGAAGTTCCTTCCATAGTCCCATGGCTGTGGGCTCGCGCTGCGCTTGGTGCGGTCCGTCAGAGGAGGCTCTGGCGCGTGCTAAATTGCGCGCACCGCGAGCGGGTGGCTTGGTGCCCACGAAACGAGACTCAAGAGCGCCGGGTCGAGCCGGCCGATGAGCCCGAGGCTCTCCCAACATCGCCCGACGGACACTCCCCATGGCCCCCCACAACAACGTCATCGCGCTGATCGGCGCCCTCGAACGCCTCGACTGCCAAGAACAGCTGCAGCGCTGGCAAGCCTCGCCTCCGCATGGACATCCCGTGCACACGATCTCGATCGGCGCGCGGACGCAGCCCGAGGATGTGATCCAAGCGCTGTTCGTCGCCGGAGCCCGGGTGGCGATGTTCGTCGGACACGTTCTGCCCGAGGCGGTGATCGCTGCGCGCTGGGCGGGATTTCGCGTGGTGCTTGCGCTGGACCGCGCCGAGCTCGAAGCAAGCCGACTGGGCGACTGGCGCGATCCGCGCGTAGCAGCGCCGTTCCATGCGCATACGGTCGTCGGCCTCGGCGTAGAGCGCGCCGTTCGCGTGGCCACCGACGAAGGTGTCGCTTGGCACACGAGCTACATCGCTGCGGGTTTTGGTGAAGTTGATCTGCACCACGTGTTGATGCTCACCGACAAGGTGCTCGACACCACGCCGATTCCGCCCTACGGAGCGTCCACGTACTGGCAGGTGCGCGCGGAGCTGGCGCTCTGGAATGCACTGGCAAACGGTCAGATCGAGAGTGAGTCGGCGCTGGTGCAGGCCCGCGTTTGGGAGCGCTGCCGACGCATGCCCGGACAGGAGTTCGTCTCGACGCGCACCCGCCCGACCCTCGCCAATCCGGCGCGCAAGCCGCGCGTTCTTTTCGTCTCCCACGAGTTGTCGAAGACCGGTGCGCCGACCGCGATGCTCTGGGCGCTGCGCGGGATGCGCGAGCTGGGCACGCAGTTCGAGCCGTGGGTCCTCGGCATCGGAGATGGGCCGATGGAAGAGCTCTTCGTCGAAGAGGTCGGCAAGGAGCGCTTCCTCAAGGCGCACTTCCGCGACGACGCGCCTCACTACCGCGACATCCTCGCGGCCTACGATGCGGTCGATCCGGAAGTCGTGTTCCTCAACGCTTCTCCCGTGTACGCGCACGCGCCGCTCTTGCGCTGGAAGGGCATTCCGGTCGTGTGGTGGTTCCACGACGGGATCAACGTCGCCAAGCGCGACGGGCATTTGTTCACCCAGCGCGCACTCGAGGCGATGCACCGCTACGCGCTGCACAGCGCGGACCGCGTGCTGACGGCATCGCACGACACCGTGCGTCAAATCGAGCTCTTCTGTCCCCCGATCGAAGGCAAGGTGGGCATGGTGCCCTACGGCTTCGACGTGGACGCGATCCTTGCCGAGGGCGATCGCCTGCGCGCACAGCGCGCAGAGCTGCGCTCGGAGTTCGGGATTCCCGACGACGGAGTTCTGTTCGCGTGCGTCGGCAGTCTGGAGCGTCGCAAGAATCAAAAGCGCCTCGTCGAGGCCTTCCAGAACCTCCTCCGCTCGTTGCCCGAGGACGAGCGCGGCAAGCACCACCTCGCGCTCGTCGGACGCCTCGATCCCGACAACCTCGGGCCGAAGAGCTTCCACGCCGAGATCGTGGCGGCGATCGAACCGCAGTTCGAGGCACAGATCCACATCACGGGACCGCGTCCGAGCGGCTTCCCCGTGATGGTCGCGGCCGACTGTCAGGTGCTGGTCTCGACGAACGAGTGTTCGCCGCTCGTCAACATCGAGTCGATGCTCCTAGAGACGTTCGTGATCTCGTCGCGCGTCCACGGCATCCCCGAGGTCGTTCTCGACGGGGTGCGCGGGAAGCTGGTCGAGCCGGAGGACGTCGCGGACATCGAAGCGGCGCTGCGCTGGCTCGTGGACATGCGCGCCAAGGAGCCGCAGAAGTTGGCGGCCATCAAGACGCGCGCGAAGGCCTACGCGATTGCCAACCACGGCTTCGTCAACACGGGCAGCATCGTCCGGAGCGAGCTCGACCGCGTGCTCGCAGCCCGCAGTGGCCCGGATACGCGCCTCGTCGGCGCCTTCGCGAACGAGAGCATCGAACGCGAGCTGATGCTGCGCTGGTCGCTGATGAAGCACGACGCAGCGCATGGCTGCTTCCCTGTCCGCGAGCGCTGCCACACGCTCCACAACACCGATGCGCGCATGCCGGCGGAGTCGGCCTGAGCGCAGACCGACGACGAGCTTCGGCGCCGCCGTCGTTCAGGCGGTGGGCTCAGGGAGCGGACCGGTCCGCTCAGCGGCCTGCTGTTCCTTCGACGGAGCCTTGTACTTGCCGTACAGGAGCTCGTGGTAGGTCAACACGAGCTTCTCCGCTTCGTACGTCGGAGACTTGAACTTCAGCGGAGCACCCGCGTAGCCGTCGAGCTGGGCCTCGCCTGCGGCGAGCGACGCGAGCTGGAGCGTGAGCGCGTTGACGTCGCCCCGCGCGAAGGTGCGCCCGTAGCCATTCACGCGGCAGAATTCCGCGAGACCGGCGGAGTCGGAGGTCAGCACCGCGACCCCGTGATACGCCGCCCACTCGAGCTCGACCGGCGGATTGCCCAGCCCGAGCGTGGGCACCACGAGGAGGTCGATTTCGGAGAGGGCTTCGTGCACGCGAGTGACGTCGCCCTCCTCCATCAAGTGAACACGCCCCTCCATGCCGTTGGCGACAACCTGAGAACGAAGAGTCTCGAGCGCTTCACGACCGCTCGGACCGCACTTCAGATGCGCGCGTAGCTCGAGCCGTTCGTTGCACGCAGCGGCGGACAGGAATGCATCGAGCAAGCTCAGGAATCCATCTTCGCGTGCGAGACTTCCGATGAAACCGACGCGCAGCGCAGCGGATGCGGACTTTCGATTCACCGCTGCTCGCGATGTGTCGCGGCTCGTTGCGCTGTAGATCGCCTTGGCGGGCGAGAGGCCGAAGTGAGCGATGTACTGATCCCGCATGTACTCGCTGGGAGCGATCAAGAGATCGAGGTCGCGCATGCGCTGCGCGAACAGCTCCGAGCGGCGCTCGATCGAGTCGCCAAACTTCTCGTGGAACTGCTCCTCTGCCTTCCACTTCGCCTCGCGCAGCGAGACCTTCGTGGCGTGGAGCATCGCCAGCGGTCGGCGTCCCGTCAGGCCCCGCGTGGCGTCGTAGCGATGCTTGTAGAGACGCTTCCAAGTTTGCCCGAGCGTCTCGGGCGGCGCGGGGCGACGGGCTTCGTGCGCCGCGAGTTCTGCCGCTCGCACTTCGCCCCACTGCTCACCGAGCAGGCACGTTCCACACTTACTGAGTTCGATTCGATCGCACGTCGAGCCATCGGTGCGGCAGACGCGGTGCTTGAGCCCGCACATCGGCCAAAAATCACGCGGCGTGAAGACCGACTTGATGTTGAGCGAGCGCACGACCTCCATCAGGTTGAGGCCGAGTGTCTCCATGTCATGGAAGTGCACCACGTCGGAGCGGTGCTCGCCAAGGAAGAGCTTGAACTCGACCTCGACGTCACGATGGATGTACGAGCGCTCGAACGGCGTCCACTCGAGGGGGCGGCGGTTGAAGAAGCGGATCGTGACGCGCTCGCGGCGCTCGGTGTACACGAAGCCCGCGGGCAGCGATGGATCGTCGAATCCAGCGAAGATCGCGACCTCTTGGCGCTGCGCTTGCTCCCGCGCAAGGGCCCAGACGTGCTCGGCGGTCGCGCTCGAGCCGTGGGGTGCGAGTTCGTTCGTGACGTGGAGGATTCGCATGATCCGTGTGGGGTTGAGCTCGAAGACGCCGGGGGCGAGCGAGTGGAACTCGGCGGAACTCGGCTACGAGTAGAACGCTGGCGACTGCCACACGGCACGATGCCCCGGAAGGACCGTTCCGCTCTTGGCTTCGGTGCAGATGCGCACGTTGCAGAGACCGAGGTCGGCTCCCGGAAGCGCGAGTTCGAGCCGAGCGAGGCCCTCGCCCGAGCGGGCACGTACCTTCACGTGAGCCAAACGTCGTCCAAAATTGTCGTCGACCTCGACCTCGAAATCGACCTCGACACCGGCGGGGCCGATCACGCGCACTCCCGAGCGGAAGTTGCTGCGCCCGGCGAGGCGGAGTCCCGTGTACAGCAGGGTGCCGCGGACTCCAACGGGGCCAGGCCCTAGGGTGAACTCATCGCGATTGAGCGCCACGTGCGCGGTACGCGGAATCCCCTGAAGAGAGGTTCCCTGAAGCCCCTCCGCAGTCGAGCAGAACAGCTTGAGTCCTTGCTCTTCTCCGATCGTTCCGCCGTCGAGGGAGTAGCCCGCCAGCTTCATGGCGGCACCGCATTCTCGAAGGAACACGCTCTGCAAGCCGGGCTCCCAGCCCGCTTGTTGCATGCTCAACTCGTGATCCTCGCCTGCGGGACGGGACTGCTCGGGGCGATCCTCGAGGAAGGTGTGGAGCACAGCGTCGCGCTGCGCGTCCGAGAGTCCGAGGAACTTGGCGAGCTCGTGCGCGACCTTGTCGGGCTCGAGCGCCATGCGCTCCTGCTTCACTTCGAGCCAGCGATCTCCGAGCCTCGAGCGGACTTCGTGCCAAGCCGTGACCGTCGAGGCCCAGCTGCGGCAGTGGTACCAAAACGGCGTCTGCGGAAACTTGGTGACGCGCGAGAGCACGTTTTCGATGCCACGACGCTGACAGTAGACGAAGCGCGCGTTGGGGAACATCTCGAGGAGCAGGGGCGCTACGCGCACCGCAGGTGCCCCGTCAAAGTCGTTGGGCGTCTTGTCGCACCACACACCCGACGGATAGCGCTCCTCGAAGAACGCTTGGAAGTAGTTGATGACGTGGTTCTTGAAGCCCTGCGTGTCGAGGCTGCTCAGGAGGTAGCGATCGCCGCTACCGGGGAAATTGCCGGTCACCGTGTCGACGGCGTTGAGAACCATCTGCATCAGGGTGCTGACGTGTCCCTCTTGATTGCCCGGAATGCCGGCACCCTTCGTCAGGGCGTAGCCCATGGCGCTCGTGCCGGATCGGACGCTGCCGAGCACGAAGATCGGTGAGGACAGGTTGACCCGTCGCCTCGCGGGATGGAGCACGGAGCTCAGGTCAGTGGTGTTCGGAGGTACTTGCATGAGCGTTGGACCAAGGTGCTGCGGGGAGACAGCGCTCCGGGGGATCGGGCGAAGTGTCGCGCGGGCTAGAGGATGCCTCAACGCAGAGCAGCGCACGAGTCCCGCATTTGGGGCTCGGCGGGGTCCACGGAACGGACTTCCGTGCCGAGGCCGGGAATCCTGCGCGGCGCGATGCGAGCGGAAAAGGAACTGCGCCCGCGGAGGGAGTTCCCCAGCGGGCGCTAGCAGGCAGCGACGGGGGGGCGCCCTTCGCCTAGGTGCGCGACGCCTCGAAGATCGACTGGATCGCGTCGTCGAGGGCGGCGTTGAAGTCGGCGTCGGACTGCTGGGCCGAGAGCCCTTCGGTCAGCGCGCGGCTGAAGCTGGCGATCATGCCGTTGTTGCGGGCGAGCTTCTGGTTCGAACGGGCGCGCGAGTAGCCGCCCGAGAGTGCGACGACGCGTGCGACGTTGGGATGCTCGATCAAGCGCGAGTACGAGTTGTCGATCTCGGGCAGAGTGAGCTTGAGCATCACGGTCTGGTCCGGCGCGAGCTCGTCCAAGTGCGCGCACAGGGCGCTCTCGAGCATGTCTTCCGCCGCGAGCTTGTCCGGGCAGTCGATGTCGACCTCGGGCTCGATGATCGGCACGAGTCCGGCGGCCACGATCTTGAGGCCAATCTCGAACTGCTGGGCGACGACCTTCTCGATGCCGGCCTCGTTGGCTTGCTTGATCACCGATCGCATCTTGGTGCCGAACACCATGTTCTTCTGCGCGCGCGCGAGCAGCTTGTCGAGATCGGGCATGTCTTTCATGAGCTGCACGCCGTCGGACTCTGCGGCGAGGCCCTTGTCGACCTTGAGGAACGGCACGACGCGCTTCTCCTGCCACAGATACTGCGCCGAGCCCTTTCCGCAGATCTGGCGGTCCATGGTGTTCTCGAAGAGGATCGCGCCGAGGATGCGGTCGCCGTTGAACGCGGGCGACGTCACGATGCGCGTGCGCATCTCGTGCACCTTCGCGTACATCGCCTCTTCGCCCGAGTACGCGCTCTCCGGCACCCCGTAGAGCTTGAGCGCCTTGGGCGTGCTGCCGCCGGACTGGTCGAGCGCGGCGAGGAAGCCATCTTGGGAGAGAACCTTGGTGAGCTGCTGTTCGAACGACATCGCGAGGGGATCTCTGGGGGTCGGTGGACTGCGAGGGTACGCGCGGAGTGTCCCCGATCGGCGCGGGGCGATCAACCACGCCGCCGCAGGCTGCGCTGGCTTCGCGAAGCGGATGCGCACTTGGCCCCGCGGGCGCTGCGCTCGACGGCGGCCGGATCGGGTGTCTCGACACGCGGGAGCGCGCCGGACGCTTGGAACCCTAAACTAGGCGTGCGCCATGCGCTCCCCCATCGCGTTGCTGCTGCTCACGGCCTGCCTCGGGCTGTCCAGTCCGGTCCGAGGCGCTCCTCAAAAGAGCGTGCCCGACGAGCTCGCCGTCGTCGCCGACGGCAAGGCGAGCGGTGACGCGCGCGCCAAGGCGATCCGATCGTTCATGGAACGCGCCCGCAGCGAGGGACGCTGCGCCGAGGCCGCAGCCGACCTCGATCGGGTGATCTTGGAGCGCGCCTTTCCCGCGTGGCTGCGCCGTGTCGGCGCGGAGGCGATCGGCGGGTGCAAGGACGAAGCCACGAGCAAGTACGTCGCCGGGGGGATCGGGCGCGGCGACACTCCCGACCGACTGCACCATCTGCGAGCCGCGCGCGAGC
Source organism: Planctomycetota bacterium (assembly GCA_044355055.1). Classification (GTDB taxonomy): domain Bacteria; phylum Planctomycetota; class UBA1135; order UBA1135; genus F1-120-MAGs118. The sequence continues at coordinate 8,452 of JBIKYW010000071.1, forward strand.
TGCCCGGGCGCGCCGTGACCGACGCGGCGCGCAAGGCACTCGACTTCGAGGATCCGCGGGTGCGCTGCGAAGCGGCGGAGCTGCTCGCGCGGCATCGCGCGACCGAGGCGCTCCCCGAGCTCGACGCGATCGTTGTAAAGAACAAGGACCTCGAACTCGTCGAATCTGCGCTGGTCTCCGCCAGCGCCATGCGACGCAAGAGCGACCTGTGGCCCGCATGGGAGACGAAGCTGCTCGCTTGGTCGCAGGAACGCGACGGCGTGCGCAAGCGCGCGGCGATCGCCGAGCTCCTCGCGGCGGACTCCACGAAGGCTCCCGAGGTCGCGGGCCGCGCCCTCGGCGACGAGAGCTGGTCCGTGCGCGTGCTCGCGATCGAGTGGCTCGAACGCAACATCACGTCCGCACGACTCGATCTCTTGATCGAGCGCCTCGCTTTCGAGACCGACGGCGCGCGCGTTCACGAAGACCTGCTCGACGTTCTCGGCCGCCTCACCGGCATCACGCGCTACCGAAGCCACGCCGCGTGGCAGAAGTGGCGCGAGACAGCCGGTAAGGACTGGAAGCCCGGCGATGTCGTCGGCAAGTCGAGCGAGGGCGGCTCCGCAGAGGGGCGCTCGAAGGCCGCGCGCTTCTACGGCGTCGAGATCGCTTCCGCGCGCACGACGTACGTCGTCGACCTCTCCGGCTCGATGGGCGCGCTCTCGAAAAGCCCCGGCGACGAGAAGCTCAAGCGGATCGACGTCGCTCGGCGCGAGATGCTCGGACTCGTCGACGCGCTGCCCGCGGGCTCTTGGTTCAACATCGTGGGATTCGGTGACAACGTCCATCCGTGGCTCGACGCGCTCGCGGACTTCGCCGGCGGCCGCAAGGCCACGCGCGACGAACGCGGAGAGCTCGGCGCCGCTGCGAAGAAGCGCGACGACGAGATGCGCGCGAAGGCGCGCGAGTGGATCGAGAAGCTCACGCTCGTCGGCAGCACGAACATCTATGACGCCATGGCGTTCGCTTTCGCGGACCCCGACGTCGACACGATCTGCTTCATGACCGACGGCACGCCGACCATCGGCACCGAGACCGAAGCCATCGCGATCCGCGAGGAGCTGCGGCGCTGGAATCGCTCGCGCCGAATCCGCGTCCACTGCATCGCCGTCGGTGAAGACAACCCGCTCCCGAAGTGGCTCGCTGCCGACCATGGCGGCGTCCACCGCTTCGTGCCCTGACGAGCGCTAGTCCGCAACGTCGCCGATCGCGGGTAGCTCGGGCGCGCGGATGCGGCGCTTGCGTTCGGTGAGGGACAAGAGGAAGGCCTTCAAGTCCGCGCGCTCGTCCGGGGCGAGGTCGAGGCGCTGCAAGAGCGGCGACTTCACGGGGAACAGCGGGTCCTCGCGCTGCTCTTCCTTCGGCGTGATCGTCGGCATCCCCGCGGAGTACATGTTGATCACGCCGTCGAGCTCGAAGAGCCCGTTGTGCATGTACGGACCCGTGCGGCCGAGGTTGCGCAGCGACGGCGTGCGGAAGCGGCCGACGTCGGCGGGATCGCGGGTCACGTTGTAGCGTCCGAGGTCTTCGAGCTCGCGGCCGTAGTAGGTGAGGCCGAGGTTGTGGAACTGCTCGTCGGAGAAGAGCGGACCGTTGTGGCAGTTGAGGCAGCGCGCCTTGGTGCGGAAGAGGTGCAGCCCGCGCACAGCCTCGTCGGAGAGCGCGTCCGGCTGACCCGCGAGGAAGCGGTCGAAGTCGCTCGACCCGTCGGAGACGAGCGTCCGCTCGAACGCAGCCAGCGCCTGAAGGATCCGCTCCATGGCGACATCCTTGCTGCCGAAGGCCGTCGAGAAGCGCTCGCGATATCCCTTCGAGGATGCCACGGTGGCGACGACCTCGGCGGGGTCGTTCGCCATCTCCCGCGCGTTGCCGAGCACCATCTCCGCCTGCCGCT
>JBIKYW010000070.1:0-10384 GCA_044355055.1 Planctomycetota bacterium
GGAAGCGCCGCAGGGCTCGCGCGAGGTCCTCGGGATCGTCGGGGCGGAACCCGACCGCGTTGCCGAAGCGCTCGGCGAGCTCGCGCATGCCGCCGTGGTCCGAGAGCACGACGGGCATCCGGGCCATCACGGACTCGTGGACGGTGAGCGGCGCGTTCTCCCACCAGCGGCTGGGGACGACCAGCACGTCGAAGGAGCCGAGGATCTCGGCGATCCGGCGGTTGTCGAAGCGGCCGTGGAAGGTGACGCCGGGGTGGCGGTTTTCGGCCTGCAGCGCGGCGACATAGCCGGCGGTCTTGTCACCGGTCCCCGCGCCGTGAACTGCGAGCGTGGCCTGACCGTGCGGCAGCGACTGGAACGCGCGCACGAGCAGGTCCGGCCCCTTGGTGGGCATCAGCGTGCCGATGAAGCCAAAGCGCACCGGGCGCGTCGCCGGCTCGCGCCTCTTGCGCGCCGCCACGGCGCGGAACGGCGCGTCGTCCATGCCGTACTCGGAGAAGTGCATGCGCTCGGCAGGGACGCCCTGCTCGACGAAGCGATCCATGAGGAAGCGCGACGGCGCGAGGATGCGGTCCGCGCGCAGCATGGCGGCGAGCATGTAGTCGTTGCGCTCGAGGATCGGCGCGCGGAAGGTCTCGTCCGCGACGTAGCGCAGCGCCCGGAGGGGAAAGCGGAGGCTGCGCGTCGCGAGCCCTTCGCCGTGCGTCTCGGCGGTGCGGCCGCGCGCGTAGTGGGTCAGCCACTTGCGCGCCCACGCAGCTCGCCACGTGCCGATACAGAGCGCGCAGCGCCACGGCTCGACCTTCTCGCACAGGTGGTGACGCGGGGTGAAGCGTTGCCCGCGCGGACAGTGAAACCAAAAGTCGTGCAGGGTGAAGAGCGTGGGAACTCGCTGCGCTTGCGCGACTTCGAACACGCCCGTCGAGAGCCCGACGGTGTGTTGCACGTGCATCACCTCGGGAGCGAGCTCGCGCAGCCAGCGCGCGAAGATCTCGTCGACCGCGGGATTGGTGTACGTGACGCGCAGGCGGTGCGGCGAGCCCGGCACGAGGTTGAGGCGCGTCACGCGCACGCCGTCGAGTTCCTCGTCGATCAGCGCCAAGTTGGCGTGGCCCGGTCGGTGCACGGGGACGAACACGCGCACGTCGTGGCCGCGCCGCGCGAGCTCGCGCGACACCGTCCACGTGTAGACCTCCGCGCCCGCCATTTGGTCGGGGGGATAGCCGTGTGCCACCTGCAGGATGCGCATGATTCCGCCGCGCGCGCTCCGCGCCGCGAGTGGGGGATGCTAGCAGTCCGCGCGTCAACTCCGAACGCCCCTGCAGTGTCGGATCCGTTCGCAGGCCCGCGTCCGTTTCAGCGTGGCTCGCTCGGTCGCCGCGCGCAGGCTTCGGACTCTTGGAGCACGAGGGCCTTCGCGTACTTCATGCGTCCGTAGTGGGCGGCGAGGCAGGCTTGTACGAACCCGCGCCAACCCTCCAAGAAGCCAAGGCGCACAAAGTAGAAGCGGAAGAATCGCGCGAAGGGGCCGAGCACGAGGTGCCCGAGGTGCACACGCTTGCCGCGCGCGTGCATGGATTGCGCCATGATCGTCGTGTACTTGTCGATCGTGGCAAGGTGCTCGGCGAAGTTGCGGTAGGGGTGATGGAGCAAGTCGCCCGCGAGCTTGCCGGGCTTCGAGTTGAGCAGCACGTGCTCGTGCAGTCTGTCTCCGCCCCAACGACCCTGCCGTCGGTCGAAGAGCCGCAGTTGATAGTTCGGATACCAGCCGCCGTGCTTCATCCAGCGTCCGAGGTAGCTCGAGAGTCGCGGTGAGCGCCAGCCGGCATGGCCGGGGAACCCAGCGTCGCGCAGCGCGACGATCTCCGCGCGCAGGCGCGTGGAGATGCGCTCGTCCGCATCGAGGCAGAGCACCCAGTCGTGGATGGCCGCGCGGATCGCAAACTCCTTTTGCTCCACAAAGCCCGGCCAGTCGCGCTCGATCACGCGTGCGCCGAGCTGCGCCGCGACCTCGCGCGTGCGGTCCGTCGAGTGCGAATCGACGACGAGCACCTCGTCGCAGAAGTCCACGCTGGCGATCGCATCGGGGAGTCGATCCTCCTCGTTCATCGCGATGATGCAGGCGGAGATGCGCGGTCGTTCGGCGTTCATGGAGCGCGGGTCTCGGCTAGGACGCGAGCATAGAGATCGACGTAGCGCTCGACCATCTGCGACGCGAGGTAGCAGCGCTCCAAGCTGCGCGGTCCGCCGCGGCCAAGTCGTTCGCGCAGCTCGCGTTCGGCGCTCAGTCGCTCGAGTGCCTCGGCGAGTCCGGTGACGTCCTCCGGCTCGACTAGGAGACCGCACGCATCGTGCTCGACGGCCTCGGCGAGGCCGCCGACGCGCGAGGCCAGCACCGCGCGCGCGGAGGCCATGGACTCCAGTGCCGCGACTCCGAGCCCTTCGCGTCGAGACGGAAGGCATGAGAAGTCGCAGGCGGCGAGCAGGCCCGCGCTGTCGCCTTGTCGGCCGAGAAAACGCACGCGTTGCGCGAGCCCGAGTTCGCGGCTCAGGGCTTCGAGTGTGCCTCGTTCCTCGCCATCTCCGGCAATCCACAGTTGGAGCTTGTCCACCCTCGCGCGTGCCATCGCTTGCAGCAGCACGTCGATCCCCTTGCGATGCACGAGGTTGGCGAGCACGAGTGCAACGACGTGCTCCGGCGAAGCGCCGAGCTCGGCACGCCAAGACTCTCGGCTCCGCGCGGGGCGCAGGCGCTCGGGGTCGATCGAGCTGTGGATCAATTCGAGCTTCGAGGACTCGATCCCCGCGTCGAGCAGGAGCTCGCGCACCGGTCCCGAGATGGCGACCGCGCGGCGCACGAGGGATCCGTAGATCCAGCGATTGCGCCAGTTGCGCTTCACGGCGCGGTCCATGCGGCGCGTCGTGATCGCGGGAACGCCCGCGAGCTTTGCGGCGAGTCCCCCCAGCCACGTCGCGCGCCCCGTGTGCAGGTGCACGAGCGCCGGACGAACGCGCTGGATCACGGCGCGCAGTCGCAGCACAGCGGGCAGGTCGAGGTCGCTGCCCATCGACACGGGCACGCACTCGATGCCGCGCTCGCGAGCGGTGGCGAGCGCCTTGCTTCCATGCGGCGCGACTAGCACCGGTCTCTGGCCCCGTGAACGCAGCCCTTCGAGCAACAAGAATACCTGTACCTCGCCGCCGGAGAAGCCCATCTCCGCATCGACGTGCAGCGTGCACAACGGCTCGATCCCGACGCTCGACATCGGCGGAAGACGCTAGGCGAGCGCCGCGGTGGTATCAACCGACGCCCCGAATCTATGATGCCGCGCGTGAAGATTGCTCTGTCGCACCTACGCCATGCACACGCGGGGGGAACGGAGCGGCACCTCAATCAGCTCGCGCAGTTTCTCGCGGAGCAGGGGCACGACGTCACGATCCTCTGTCGCACGCACGAGTCCGCCCCGCACCCACGCGTGCGTTTCGAAGTGCTGCGTTCGCCGGTTCTGGGCGCCGTGTGGCGTGCGAAGGCCTTTGCTGCCGCCGTCGATCGGCACGTGCGCGAGCACCGCTATGACCTCGTCTACGGACTGGGCCGGACGTGGAGCCAAGATGTCTTGCGGCTCGGCGGCGGCGCCCACGCGACCTATCTCGAACTCGCGCACGAGGCGACGCGCGTCGGCTGGAAACGTTGGCTCGCGCCGTTTGAGCTCAAGCGTGCAGCTTGGCTGGAGCTGGAGCGGCGCGCGTTTGGAGCACCTTCGCTGCGCCGCGTGGTGGTGAACGCCCGCATGGTGCAAGACGACATCATGCGCCGCTACGGACTTCCGGAGGAGCGCTTCGAGCTCATCTACAACGGCGTCGACACCGAGCGCTTTCACCCCGCCAAGCGTGCTGCGGGCGGCGCAGCATTGCGACGTGCGCTCGGTCTTGCCCCGGACGCCCTCGTCGCGCTGTTTTTGGGCTCTGGCTACGGGCGCAAAGGCCTCGACGGGGTCTTGCGCGCCTTTGCCTCCGCACGCGAGCGCTCGGCGCACATCGTCGTCGTCGGGTACGACTCCGCACAAGCCCTCTTCGAGACGCAGGCGCGCGAGCTCGGACTTGCGGATCGCACGCACTTTCTCGGCGGTCGTCGCGATGCGGAGGATTGCTTCGCGCTCGCGGATCTGTACCTGTTGCCGACGCGTTACGACCCGTTCGCGAACACGACGCTCGAGGCTCTCGCCACGGGGCTCCCCGTGCTCACGACGCGCACGAATGGCGCACACGAGCTGCTGACAGAGGGCCGAGAAGGCTCGATCCTTCCTGCGCCGGAGGACACGGCGGCGTGGACCGCCGCACTCGATCGCTGGCTCGATCGCACTCGACTCGAGCCCGCCTCCCGCGCGGCTCGCGCGCTCGCTGAGCAGCACTCGGCCGCGTCGAAGATGCGCCAGAGTCTCGCGATGCTCGAGCGGGTGCTCGCCGAGAAGCGCGCTGCGACCACGCGTGCTTGAACCCCACACCTCGCCCACGAAACTCCATCCTCATGAAGTCCCAACGCGTCGTCGCCAAGCCTTGGTCGAGTCCGAGCACGGGTCGCGCGCTGTTGCGCGCTCTCGATGGAATGGACTGGACCCGTACGAAGGTCGCGGATGTCGGAGCAGGGCGCGGCGGCTTCTCGAAGCTGCTCGGCGATCATCTGATGGAACGCCATGGCATCGCACCCGCGAACGTGCTCCGCGCCTGCGACTTGATGCCGCAGGCCTTCGAATACCCGGAGCTTTCGTGCGAGCCGATCCGTCCCGACGGCAGCCTGCCCTACGAAGACGGGACCTTCGACGCGGTGGTCAGCATGGAGGTCATCGAGCACGTCGAGGATCAGTTCCGCTTCTTGCGCGAGCTCGTCCGCATTGCGCGCCCCGGCGGCCTCGTGCTCGTGACGACACCCAACACCCACCACATGGTGTCGCGGCTTCGCACGCTCACCACGGGATTCCCGACGCTCTACGACCCGCTGCCGCTCTCGGAACAGGATCCCCAGCGGCTTGGTGGCCACATTCATCCGATCGCGCCGTACTTCCTGCTGTACGCAGCGCAGCGCGCGGGGCTCACCGAGCTTCGACTCCTCCACGATCGGCGGAAAGTCTCGGCGCTCGCGCTAACGGCTTGTTTCTTGCCAATGCTGTGGATCGCTCGCCTCGCTCATCGTTCCAGAATCCAGCGCAAGCGACCGGCACTGCTCGCTGACAACCGTGACTGGCTCGCGCAGGTCGACTCGCTCGACATGCTTTGCTCGCGCACGACCATCGTCGCCGGACGAGCGCCTTCGAAGCGTTGAGTGGGCTCAGGCGCGCTCGGCTACGTACACGATGCCCGCGATGAGCGCGGCGACGAGCAGCACGAGCAGCGCGATCTTGAGCCAGCTCCAAGGACGCTCGCCTTGCACTTCGCCGGTCGCGGCGTTGACGACGACGCGATAGGTCTTTTGCTTCCAGCGGTAGCTCGCCATCCAGACGGGCAGGAGCACGTGCTTGTAGGTGAGCGCGGACCAGTCCGTGTCGATCGAGAGCACGCGCTGCTCGTCGCCTCCGATGCGACGGCGCACGTCGGCGTCGAGCGCGTGTTCGATTTGGCCGCGCGCGGCTTGGAAGCAGTCGGGCAGCGCGCGCTCGTAGGTTCGCGCCAGATAGCCCGCGAGGTAGTCCGGTTCGAAGGGCTTGAGCTCCGCGAGTGGCCATGGTGCGAGCTCCGCGAGCTCCTTGTCGGGCAGCCCGGCGCCCGCGTTCTCGAGGACGTCGTCGAAGAAACGCCGGAAGCTGCCGGACGCGGGATACCAGCGCGTGCGGCGCACCGTGTGGCGATTCTTGCCCGTCCCGACGGTGACGTAGTAGTGCTCGCCACGCATGCCGCGATAGCGGTTGGCGGTCAGGGCGTCGAAGGTGAAGAACGGCAGGTAGACGCCTTGGAACGCGGAGCGGATGCGGCTCTTCGCGAGTGCACTCGGTAGGAACCAGCGCGACTTCACCCACGCTTGCAGCTCGGCCTGCGCGCGCGCGGAGTCGATCTGGAACGGCACGATGCCATCGACCGCGAGGCGCTGCGTCGACTCGTGGACTCCTTCCCGAGCCATCGAATGCGCGCAGTAGGGGCAGCGCTGCGCGGTCAGCGCGCCCTGAAACTGAACCGTCGCGTGACAGTTCTCGCAGCGCACTTCGTGGAGGTCTTCGCGCTGCGCCACCTCCGCGCGGCGTTCCGCGGCCTTTTCGAGCGCGGCGAGCAGGTCGCGCTCCGCGACGTGGGCGTCGCTCTGCCCAATCGAACCCACGTGTCCGCAGTAGGGACACTTGGGCGCCTGCTCGGTCGGATCGAAGGCCAGCTCGGCGCCGCAGCCGCTGCAGGGGAACTTGCGGGCCCGCGCCGCGCGCGTCGCTTCGTCTTCGACGGGCAGCGGCGGCGGCTCGGGCAGCTCGCCCTCGACTTCATCGTCCGTGCTGGGAGGTTGCGTGCTCACGCGGGGTCAAGGCTAGCGGGACAGGGCCGTGCTGGGATCTGGCGGATCGGCCACTCCTACGCGCACCCGCAGCGGTTCTTCAAGGGGCAGCGCTCGACCGTGGGTAGGGCGCATCCGCACCTTTGCGCGGGGAAGCATGCGTTCGGAACGCAGTCGAGTAGACTCTTGCTTGCCATGAAGCCCGCGAATCCCGCGCAGACCCGCCCCGGCAGCTCGGACACCCTCACCGCAGGGATCCGCGTTCAGGCCCAAGCCCAGATCGTCGAGTCGGAGACCGATCCCGACCGTCTGCGTTGGTTCTACACCTACCGGATCGTGATCCGCAACGAAGGCGAGGCGCCCGCCACGCTGCGCTCTCGCCACTGGATCATCCTCGACGCGAACAACCAGCGCGAGGACGTCCGCGGTCCCGGCGTGGTCGGCAAGACGCCGCGCTTGGCGCCTGGCGAGCAGTTCGAGTACGTGAGCGCGTGCCCGCTGCGCACGCCCTGGGGAACGATGGAAGGCACCTACACCTTCGAGCGCGACGACGGCACGACCTTCGACGCTGCGATCGGCCGCTTCTTCCTCGTGCCGCCGAGCAAGCCCGTCGCGCACGCCTGAGCCTCGGTTTCGGGCGCGCACGACGCTCGCATCGCCGCGCTTCTCGGACCGCATCGCGGGAATGCGCTCCGGCCGCTCGGGCGTGCGCCGACAATCCTGCGGCTCGCGGTCGATCCACGCTCGCCGCGCTTCATCGCCATGCGCAAGTTTCTCATCGCAACCGCGTTCTTGTCCGTGCTCGTCGGATGCTGCCTCATGTCGCCGCGGACGACGGCGTCGCCCGCGCCCTTCGTCGGCCGTTGGAGCGGCGAGGCGCCGTTCCTAGACCGCGATCTTTCTGCCGAGTACAGGGCCATCTCGGTCGAGCTCGATGTCCGTGTCGACGGGACGCTCGCGGGCTCGCTCGGCGCGGCGCGCCTTGTCGACGTCGAGCTGTACGGGTGGGAGGAGCAAGGCCTGGAAGTCCGCGCTCGCATCGACGGCGCGATTTTCCCGGAGGGCTCGCTGCCCTCCCGCGAGAAGCGCAGCGTCGTTCTGCTTCTCCCGTCCGAGCGCGACGGCACTCTCTCGGGTAACCTGCACCTGAAGTCCGACTTCACCTTCGATCTCTCGATGCTCGTCTGCGGCCTCGAGCTCGCGCGCGTACCCTGACGAGAGCCGATGCTCGCTTCGCGCGGCCCGGGGCGCAGTTGTCGACCGAGACGTGCGACGAGGGGCGGCCGCTCCCTTTCGAGCGCGGGTGTCCCGCTGAGGCTGCGCAGGCGAGACTTGAAAAGCACCGAGGCCGCCGGGCGCGGATGTGCGTCCCGACGGCCTCGTCCAAGCGGCGCCCGCTCGCGGGGCGCGACTCGTGCCACGTCAGCGGCGCGAGGGCAGGTCGAAGCGGTCGAGGTTCATCACCTTGGCCCACGCCGCGACGAAGTCGGCGACGAACTTCTCCTCTCCGCCCTTGCTGGCGTAGACCTCGCAGATGGCGCGCAGCTGCGAGTTGGAGCCGAAGACGAGGTCCACCGAGGTCGCGGTCCACTTGCGCTGGCCGGACGTGCGTTCGTTGCCCTCGTAGGCATCGTCACCGACGTTCTTCCAAACCGTGCCGTTGTCGAGCAGGTTGAGGAAGAAGTCGTTGGTCAGCGTCTCCGGCGTCGCGGTCAGCACGCCGTGCTTGGAGTCCTTGTGGTTGGCGCCGAGGACGCGCAGGCCGCCGACGAGCACGGTCATCTCCGGAGCGCTGAGCTCGAGGAGCTGGGCGCGATCGACGAGCAGCTCGGGCAGCGGACGATCCGATGCACCACGAGCGTAGTTGCGGAAGCCGTCGGCCGACGGCTCGAGCGCGGCGAAGGACGCCACATCGGTCATGTCCTGCGTCGCATCGACGCGGCCCGGTGCGAACGGCACGTCGATCGTCAGACCCGCGCGCTTCGCGGCCTCTTCGACGCCCGCATTGCCGGCGATCACGATGAGGTCGGCGAGCGAGACTTTCTTGTCGCCAGTGGCCTTCGCGTTGAAGTCGGCGGCCACCTTCTCGAGCTTCGCCAGAGTGCTCTTCAGCTCCGCGGGCTCGTTCACGTCCCAATCCTTCTGCGGCGCGAGGCGGATGCGCGCACCGTTGGCGCCACCGCGCATGTCGGAGCCGCGGTACGTCGAGGCCGAAGCCCATGCCACCGTCACGAGCTGCGAAACGCTCAGACCCGACGCGAGCACGCTCGCTTCGAGCGCAGCAACGTCGGAAGCGTCGATGGGGGCGCCATTGGCCTTGGGCAGCGGATCCTGCCAGAGTTGCACCTCCGGCACCGCGTCGCCGAGCAGGCGCGTGCGAGGTCCCATGTCGCGGTGGGTGAGCTTGAACCACGCGCGCGCGAAGGCCGCGTTGAACTGCTCAGGGTTCTTGTGGAAGCGCTCAGAGATCTTGCGGTACTCGGGGTCTGTGATGAGCGCGAGGTCGGTGGTGAACATCACCGGCTGGTGGAGCTTCCCCTCGACGTGCGCGTCGGGGATCGTGCGGCCCGCGTTGCCCACGGGCTTCCACTGCTGCGCGCCCGCGGGGCTCTTGGTGAGCTCCCACTCGTAGCGGAACAGATTCGCGAAGTAGTCTTGCGACCACTCGGTCGGCGTTGAGGTCCACGAGCCTTCGAGGCCGCTCGTGATCGTGTCTGCGCCGTGTCCCTTGCCGTAGCTGTTCTTCCAGCCGAGGCCTTGCTCTTCGAGCGGAGCACCTTCGGGCTCGGGGCCAACGTGAGGCTTCGGGCTCGCCGCGCCGTGCGCCTTGCCGAGCGTATGGCCGCCCGCGATCAGCGCCACGGTCTCTTCATCGTTCATGGCCATGCGACCGAAGGTCGTGCGAATGGCCTGCGCGGCTGCCATCGGATCGGGAACGCCGCCGGGACCCTCGGGGTTGACGTAGATCAGGCCCATCTGCGAGGCCGCGAGCGGGTTAGAGAGCTCCTTGCCGCCGCCCTGACGCTTGTCGGCGAGCCACTCGCTCTCGGGCCCCCAGAACACGTCCTCCTGCGGCTCCCACACATCTTCGCGGCCACCGGCGAAGCCGAAGGTCTCGAACCCCATGGTCTCGAGCGCGACGTTGCCCGTGAGGATCATCAGGTCGGCCCACGAGATCTGGCTGCCGTACTTCTGCTTGATCGGCCACAAGAGGCGCCGCGCCTTGTCGAGGTTGCCGTTGTCGGGCCAGCTGTTGAGCGGCGCGAAGCGGATCGTGCCGTCCGCAGAGCCGCCGCGGCCGTCGGTGGTGCGGTAGGTGCCGGCGCTGTGCCACGCGAGGCGGATGAAAAGGGGTCCGTAGTTGCCCCAGTCGGCCGGCCACCACTCCTGCGACGTGGTGAGCATCTGGGCGATGTCCTTCTTGAGCGCCGCCATGTCGAGCTTCTGGAACTCCGCGGCGTAGTCGAAGCTCGCGCCGAGCGGATTGCTCGCCGGACTGTTCTGGTGCAGCACCTTGAGGTTCAGTTGGTTCGGCCACCAATCGCCGACGCCCAGCGCCCCCGCCGCAGTCGGGGGATAGGTCGCGCGCTCTTCGCCCATCATCGGGCAGGTCTCGACCGGCGCGGCAGCGCAGTCTCCGCCGCAGGACTCGGCGCAGCCCTCCTTGCCGCCGACGCTGGCGCACGCGCCGAGGCTTGCGGCGAGGGCCAGAACCCACGCGGGCTGGAGAAGGCGGGCCGCGTGGGAGCGGCTCGTGAAGGTGCGGACGGGACGGTGGGCTCGATGGGTCACAGGGACGTTCCTTGAAGCGGGTTGAGGAGGGATGGACGAAGGCAGGGTGCGACCCGAGCGCGCGGCGCTCGGGCCGTGGTCACACGGATTGGGTAGTGGCGCCGCTCGCGAGGCAGGTGG
>JBIKYW010000485.1:0-3160 GCA_044355055.1 Planctomycetota bacterium
CGCAGCATGTCGATCAGTCCTTGCGCAGGTCCGCGATTCGTTGCCCGCCGAACTGCTTCTGCAGCTCGTCATCCAGCTGATCCGCATCTCGCAAGGTCAGAAACAGAGCCGAGCCAAGTTCCTCCGGATCGAGCGAATTTCCGAGCAGCGTGTGCGTCATCGAGAGGTGCACCTTGCTCGACTCCTCGCCGTCCCAGAGCCGGATCGCGCCGAAGTGCCGCAGCGCGCTGTTGCGCGCGACCCACTCGTAGAGCGCCGGCGTGGCCGGCACATCCACCAAGATCGGGCATTCGATCCGCACCAGCGACTGCGACTCGCCGCCTGCATTCGTACCCCACTCGACGACCCGCACCAACGCCGTCGTCGACATGTCCGAGAACGCCACGAGCAGCGAATCCCCATCGAGCTGCACCTTCAACTTGTAGTGCCCGGTCAAGATCCGCTGCACCTTCATGAACACCGTGTCGACTGAGCTCATCGCTGCTTCCCTCGATTCAAAAGGACCGGAATCCCACCGAGAGAATACCGCAGAACGCTCCGTGGATCCGACGTGATCGCCACGGACGACTGCAGGAGCCAGTCGCGCTCGAGGGGACGAGCTCGGGCCATGGCGCTTCTTGGCTTCGTGTTCCGCCTTGAGACGTCGGTAGTCGAGCTTCGCGCGGGCTTGCCCGCGAACGAAGCGGTCGAGGTACGCCACCATTTCGGCAGGCGTGGGAAGCAACGGTTGCGACATCGCGGACGTGCTCCGTGGAGGGGACCCGCGCGATCTCAGAGTCGAAGTGCCCGCCGCGGGGGCACTTGTAGTGGGTGAGTTTCGTGCGGCAGAACGCGATCAGGTCGTGCGCGGTGGCGTTCGTGCCTTCGCGGAGGACGATCGCGGCGGTGACGGACTCGCCCCATGTGGCGTCGGTGCGGCTGAGCCTCTCGCGGCTAGACCCTCGGCGGACATCGGGGCTTGACTGCCCAGTCCGATCAAACCTGAGGGCACGCGATTCCGGGTCCGCGGACTGCATCGAAGGGGTCGTCGCGGGTTGCCGGATTGGGCCAGGGCACCTAGGCTCGGTCGGGGAGGGAGGAATCCCGGTCCGGCTCGGAGGAGATTTCGCATGGCTCGCAGGTTCGTCTCAGCCGGGATGCTCGCGGCAGTTTCGTGGGTTGGTGAGGCTCGCGCGGACGTGCTGCACGTCGGCGCGGCTGGCTTCCCGTCTCCGCAGGCGGCGATCGACGCTGCCGTCGATGGGGATGTGATCCTGATCCAGCCTGGGACCTACGCGGGCTTCACGGTGACCAACAAGGAGCTGTTCGTTGCGGCGGCGGACTCGGCCACCGTCGTCCATGTTGGCGCGAGTTCGGTCACGGGACTCGTCGTGGGCAAGACGGCGGCGCTTGCCGACCTACAGTTTGTGAGCCAGAGTTCTGCGGCGGCCTTGTCGCTCACGACCAACGCGGGCGCGGTGCGGCTGCAGCGCTGCTCGCTCCGCAGCGATCCGGCCACCGGGAATCCGGGCGTCGGCGCGCCGGGCCTCGACGTGCGGGCAAGCACGAACGTGATCGCCGGCGACTGCAGTTTCGTCGGCGGGAACGGGCGGGGAGGTGCGGCGAGCAGCCCGTCCGGCGGTCAGCCCTTGGGCTTGAGTGCCCCAGGCGGGGATGGTGTCACTCTGACTCAGGCCCGGGTCGCGTTGCATCGTTCGACTGCACTCGGTGGTTCCGCCGGAACGGCGACGGCCTGGATGGTGAACGGACCGACCGGGCAAGGTGGCAAGGGACTCGGCTGCGCGGGATCGTTCCTGTTCTCGAACGGCGTCTCCATGACCGGCGGACGCGGGGGTGGGCTCTCGCTCAGCAACGCGGCCTGTACGCAGAGCTCCAACTTCCAGGACATGGGGCGGGGCGGGCACGGTGTCTCGTTCGCGTCGAACCTGCCTTCGGAGGCTTGGTTCATCGCCCCGCAGCTCAACGGCGGCGACTACGGCCCGTCGAATTGCCCCTACACGTTCGAAGAGCAGCCCGGATCGAGCGACTTCGTGCGTGGACCGCTCGGCACGATCCTCCGGCGCACCGGCGGAGCCTCAGCGCGGCAGATGTCGATACCCAGCCTTGCTCCTGGCACGAATCCGCTCGCCACCTCGTTCGTAGGTGCCGCGGGCGAGCTCGTGCACGTCGTGCTCTCGGTCGCTCCTGAGTTCCTCTGGACGCAGAATCAGGCTGGCCTGCTCGGCGTTTCGCTCGCGAGCGCCCTGCCGCCGCAGCTCGTCGGCATCGTCGACGTCGGCGGAACTCTGTCCGCGCCGCTGGCGCTTCCCGCGCTTCCCGTGGGCGCGACCGACGCCGTCTGGCACGTGCAGTCCTACTTCACGTCGCCCGCCGGAGCCGTTCGACTCGGCCCCTCGGCTTGCGTCGCGCAGATTCCTTGAGCCCCCTCTCGACTCAGCTCGCGGCGAAGCGCTCGCGCAGCGCGCGCTTCTGGATTTTCGCGGTGCCGGTCTTGGGGAGCTCGGCGAGGAAGTGCACGGCGCGGGGGCACTTGTAGTGGGTGAGCTTCGTGCGGCAGAACGCGATCAGGTCGTGCGCGGTGGCGCTCGTGCCTTGGCGGAGGACGATCGCTGCGGTGACGGACTCGCCCCAGGTGACGTCGGGGAGACCGAAGACGGCGGCTTCGAGGACGGCGGGGTGCGAGTAGAGGACGTGTTCGACCTCGGTCGAGAAGACCTTCTCGCCGCCGGAGATGATCATGTCCTTCTTGCGGTCGACGATGTCGAGGTAGCCCTCGGCGTCGATCGTCGCGAGGTCGCCGGTGCAGAGCCACCCGTCGACGAACGCCTTGGCGGTCTCGTCGGGCCGATTCCAGTAGCCGGGCGTGACGGTCGCGCCGCGCGCGCGGATCTCGCC
This sequence comes from Planctomycetota bacterium, assembly GCA_044355055.1. Classification (GTDB taxonomy): domain Bacteria; phylum Planctomycetota; class UBA1135; order UBA1135; genus F1-120-MAGs118. The sequence continues at coordinate 2,896 of JBIKYW010000485.1, forward strand.
GACCGATTTGCCATCGTGCGGGACGGGGCGGCCGTCGTCGCCGATGACCGCGAGCTCGACCGCGATGCACGGGCGGCCGGTCTTGGCGCGGAAGCGGAACTGCTCCTCGGGAGGCAGCGCCTTCAGGTGCTCTTTCAGCAGGCTGAAGGTCAGGTACGGGCTCGTCTCGGTCATGCCGTAGGTCTGGACGTACTCGCAGCGCATCACGCGCATGATCTCGCGCACGACCTCGGGCGCGATCGGCGCGCCGCCAGACAGGATGCGG
>JBIKYW010000072.1:0-10366 GCA_044355055.1 Planctomycetota bacterium
CGCAAGATCGAGGCCGCCGTCTCGAAGGCTCTCGACGCGGTCGGCGAGGTGGACCCGAGCTTCGCCAGCGAGATCGCGGGCGTCGTGACTCTCACGCTCGAGGGGCGCTACGGCGCGGCTTCGGCGCCCGATGCGGCTCTGCCGGGCATCGAGGAGATCCAGGACTTGGTCGAGCAGGCGCTGATCGAGCTCGGCCGCGCGAACGTCGCGAAGGCTTACATCCTCTACCGCGACCGCCGCTCGCGCGCGCGCGAGGCGCTCTCGGTCCACGAGGGCGAGGCGGGGGGCAAGCAGCGCGTCGAGGTGCAGGCCACCGACCGGACGCAGCCGTGGAGCAAGGTGCGCATCGTCGCGGCCCTGATCAACGAGGCGGCGCTGCCCCGCGAGGTGGCTGAGAAAGTCGCGACGCGCGTGGAGGAGCGCGTGTTCGCGGCGCGCTGGCGGCAGGTCTCGACGGCGCTGGTGCGCGAGCTCGTCGACAACGAGCTCGTCGACCTCGGCCTCGCGACCGCGCTGCGCCGCCAGCAGTCCTACGGCCTGCCGAGCTTCGACCTGCGCCAGCTGGTGCAGCAAGAGGACGGGCCGCTCGATCCCGCGCGCGCCGCGCAGGGCGAAGAGCTCGCCGAGCGCGGGACCTCCGCGCGCATCGCGGCCGATGTGCTGCGGCGCTTCTCACTGCACGAAGTGCTCGGACCCGAGAGCGCGCGCGCGCACCTCGCGGGCGACCTGCACGTGCTCGACCTCGGTCGTCCGCAGCAGGCGCTCACATGCGCCGTGCCCGCGACGCTCTTGCAAGCCGGCGGCGCGCTCGCCGATGCACCCTACGACGTCCTCGACGAGCTCGCCGTGGTCGCGCGCGACGTCTCGCACGGTGTGGTGCTCGAAGATGCGGCGGCGCTGCTCGCGCCACTGTGCGCGAGCTCGCGGGGGAACGCGCTCGAGGCGTGGCTGCGCGCGCTGTGCGCCTGCGCGTGCGCCGCAGGGCGCTCGCTCGACCTCGTCGTCGGCGGCGGAGGGGCGCGCGCGCAAGTCGCCACGGATCGGCTGATCGAATCGCTCGCGGCGCTCCCGCACCTGCCGCTCCCTCCGCGACTCTTCATCGACCACTCGGAGCTCGCGCGGCGGCTCGACGACCGCAGCGGGGACGAGGGTTTCGCCGCGGCTGTCGAGGGCCTGCTGCTCGCGGGTCGGCTCGTGCCGACGTGGGGGAGCGACGAGCTCACCTGTGTCGGCCCCGGCCTGCACCGCCACGCGCACGAGCGCGCTGCGATCACCTGCGGCGGAGCCGTGGCGCTCAACCTGCCGCGCATCGCGCTGCGCGCGGGTCCGTGGCGCGAGGATCGCGCGCTCGAGTTGCTCTCGGGAGCTGCGACCGCCGCGGTCGACGCGCTGTGCGAGCTCGCGGCCTTCCAGCGTCGCACGCGCGGCTCCCGTCCGGGCGACCTGCGCGGTCGCGTGGCCTACGCCGTGACCCCGGTCGGACTGCGCGAGGCGCTCGCTGCGCTCGGCGACGGCGACGTGCGGCCCGATCAGGGCGCGCGACTCGTCGGGTTTCTCGCCGAGGCGCTCGCGCGCGCGGGCGAGGCGCGCCGCATCGCGGTCGTGCTCACGCCTTACTTCGGCGAACGTGCGCGCGCGCGCTTCGCGGAGCTCGACGCGAGCCTTCCGCAGCACGCCCAGCGCCTCCTGTTCGGAAACGCGGAGTCGACGCCGACGCGCGTGCCCTACGGCGCCGGCTACCGGCTTTCGCCCGTCCACGGCCGCACGCCGTGGAGCGCCGAGGCCGCGCTGCTCTCCACCGTCGAGGTCGGAGCGCTGCACCCGCTGCCTGAGGACGCCTCGCGCGGCGGCCCGTTGTCGCTCGTCGAGTCGTGGCGGCGCTTCGACCGCCTGCGCGAAGACTCGAGCGAGCGCTTCCGCGAGCCTGTGCCCGCGGTCCGACCCGCATCTCCTTTGTTCGACTCCGAGCTCCGCACCCCCCAAGAGCCCGCGCCCGAGCGCGCGGGCGGCCCCACCCGCTGACCATGCGCCTGCAACGCCTCGAACTGTTCGGCTTCAAGTCCTTCGCTGACCGCACGACGCTCAGCTTCAACGACTCGTTCACGGGCATCGTCGGCCCCAACGGCTGCGGCAAGTCGAACGTGGTCGACGCCGTGCGCTGGGTGCTCGGCGAGACGCGACCGACCTCGATGCGCGGCGGTGAGATGACCGACGTCATCTTCAAGGGCTCGGTCTCGCGTCCGCCGATGAACGTCGCCGAGGTCACGCTGGTGCTCGACAACTCGTGCGGCACGATCGCGGGGCAAGGCTCCGAGGTCGCGATCACCCGTCGCGTGTTCCGCTCGGGCGAAGGCGAGTACCTGATCAACGGCGAGCGCGCGCGATTGAAGGACGTGCGCGACATGCTCTTCGACACGGGCCTCGGCAGCCGCGGCTACTCCGTGCTCGAGCAGGGCAAGATCGACGCAGCGCTCTCGGCGAATTCGCTCGATCGGCGCGCGATCTTCGAGGAGGCCGCGGGCATCAGTCGCTTCAAGCTCAAGCGCAAGGAAACGGACGCGAAGCTCAAGCGCGTCGAGGCCGACCTCCTGCGCCTCGACGACGTGCTGAAGGAACTCGGCAGCCGCGTGCGCTCGCTCAAGATCCAAGCCGGCAAGGCGGAGCGATTCGTCGCCGCGCGCGACCTGTGGAAGGCGCAGCGTTCGCGCTTCCTGAAGCATCGCCTGCACGAGGATCGCGGCGCGCTCGCGCGTCTGGCGGAAGAGATCGCGGCTCTCGAGGCGCGCTGTGAGTCCCTCAAGGTGCTGCGCACGGATGGCGAGTCCGACGTGAGCTCGCGTGAGCGCGAGCAGCAGACTCTTTCGGCTGAGATCGACCGTCTCTCGGGCGAGATCCGCCGCCTCGTGGGCGAGGGCAGCGAGTGTGGAGAGCGCCAGCGCCAGCTCGAGGTTCGCGCGGGCGATCTCAAGCGCAGCTCCTCCAGCGAGGCGCAGCGCGTGCAGGAACTCTCGGCCGTCGCCCAGACTCGGGCGACCGAGCTCGAGGACGTTCGCTCGCGCCGCGCCGCGATCGAGGAACAGCTCTCGCAGTCGCGCTCTCTCGCCGACGGAGAACTCGTGACCTTGCGCGAGGCGCGCAACACGCAGCGCGATCTGCGGGCGCGCTGCGAGCGTCAGAATCAGCTCGTTCTCTCTCACTTGAATGACCGCACGGCGGCTCAAAACCTCGAGCGCACGATCGAGCTGTCGCGTCCGAGCCTCTCCGAGCGTTTGCAGCGCGCGCAGGTGCGCATGGAGGAGTCCAAGCGCGAGGTCGAGACGCTCCAGAACGATCAGGCGAGCGCGGAAGGTCGCGTCGGCGACGCCCAGAACGATCTCACGGTTGCGGAGACGGCGCTGCGCGATCTCGCCGCAGGACAGCAGGCGCTCGAGCGCGAAGAGCAGGAGCGTCGTGCTTCGAAGTCTCGTCACGAAGTCGAGCGCGCTCGCCTGCAGAGCCGCATCGACACGCTCAAGGACATGGAGCACGAGCGCTCGAGCCTCGAAGCCGGTGCGCGCGCGTTGCTCGAAGGCACGCGGCGCGGACAGGGCCCGTGCGAGCCCACGCGACTCAAGGGCCTCGTCGCCGACCATCTGCGCACCTCGACTCGCCTCGCGCGCGCTCTCGATGCCGCGCTCGGTCCGGCGGCTCTCGGTCTCGTGACGGAGGAGCCGGACCTCGCGGGCCGCATGCTGCGCTGGCTCTCGGAGCGTAAGGCGGGCCAAGTGCGCGTCTTCGTGCCCGCGGGCATCGCGGTGCGCGGGCTGCGCGAGCGCGAAGCCGGACTCAGCGCGTATGCGCGGCTCGTCGACGAACTCGAGTGCAGCGGCGGCTTCGAGCCGCTCGCGCGCCTGCTCGTCGGCGACGTGCTCGTGGTCGAGGAACTCGAAGAGGCGCTCGCCCTCGTTCGTGAATTCCCCGAGTGGCGCTTCGTCACGCCGGCCGGTGACTTGGTCAGCGCTGCGGGCGTCTTTGGTGGACACCGCGAAGTCACTCAAGGTGCCGTCGGTCGCCGCGCGACGGTGGCCGAGTTCGTCAAGGAACTCGAGGGCATCGAGGTCGCGTTGCGACAGGACGTGGCCGAGCTCGAGCGTATCGCGAGCGAGCGCAAGGTTGTCGCCGAGCGTCGCGCGCACGCGCAGTCGGAGTGCGATCGCAAGCGCGCGCAACTGACCGAGGCGCGCGCGCAGGCGCAGACGGCTCGTGCGCGCATCCAAGACTTGAGCCGTGTCGCCGGCCAGCTCGCGCGCGAGCACGAGGCGATCCTCGCGGACCAGCGCCGCCTCGACTCCGAACTGCAAGGAGCTTCGCAGCGCCACGCCGCGGCCCACGCGGCGTTCACGCGCGAGAACGAGACGCTCGCCGGACTCGACGCCGAGCGCGTCGCGCTCGAGCAGCGCATCGACACGTTGCAGTCGAGTGCCTCGTCCGCCGAGAGCGTCGTGATTCGCCAAAATGCGGAGCTCGGGACGCTCCACGCTCGCATCCGAGACCTCGAGCGCGGTCTCGCCGAAGCACGCGGCGAACTCGAGCGTTCGTCGCGCCTCGCGCGCGAGCACGCCGAGGCGGCCGAGGCCGCGCTCGCGGAGTCGATCACGGTGCGTACGCGTGCAGATCAGGTGCTCGTCGAACGCGGCGCCGCGGAGGCACGTTTCAAGGAGCTGCGCGACGCCGAGGCAGCCGGTCGCGACGCGGTGACGGAGTTCCGCGCGCGAGTCGACGCGGTGACGCGCGAACTCGAGAGCCTCTCGGAGGAGCTCGGCGAGCGCCGCATGGCCGCGCAGAAGATCGAGCTCGTCGCAGGCGAGCTCGCGGTGCGCGCGCGCGAGGACCTCGGCCAGAGCGAGGTCGAGTTGCTCGACGGCTTCGAGCCTGAAGCGGAGCTCGCCGAAGCGGGCGTGCTCGACGCGCTCGAAGTGGAGGTCGGCGAACTCAAGCGCGCGCTCGATGCGATCGGGCCGGTCAACACCGATGCGGTGGCCGAGCTCTCGGAGTCGCAGTCGCGCTTCGACTTCCTCACGGGTCAGCGGCGCGACATCGAGGAGTCGCGCAAGGTGCTCTCCGACGCGCTCGCTCACCTCAATCAGGAGAGCCATCGCCTGTTCGAGCAGACCTTCGAGGAGGTGCGCAAGCACTTCAACGATCTGTTCCGACTGCTGTTCCAAGGCGGCAAGGCCGACCTCTCGATCGAGCAGGGCGTCGACCCGCTCGAGGCGGGCGTCGAGATCAGCGCGCGTCCGCCGGGGCGCGAAATGCTGCCGATCCGCATGCTCTCCGGTGGCCAGCGCACGATGACGGCGCTCGCGCTCTTGTTCGCCGTGTTCCGCGCGCGTCCGAGTCCGTTCTGCGTGCTCGACGAAGTCGATGCCGCGCTCGACGAGACGAACGTGGGCCGCTTCCTCAGCATGGTGGGGAGCTTCCGCGAGCAATCGCAGTTCGTCGTCGTCACCCACAACAAGGGCACGATGGGCGCGTGCGATCGCCTGTACGGCATCACGATGGAGACGAAGGGCGTCTCGTCGTGGGTGTCCGTGCAGTTCAAGGACGTCGAAAAGTTCGTGCCGGAGCTCACCACGGGCGTTCCCAGTGAGCCCGAGGACGCCGCGGCGGAGGGCACTCCGGCGGTGGTCGCGGTGGCCGAGGAGAGCGAGCCCGAGTACGTGCTCGAGCCCGCTCCGTCGGCGCGCGTCGCGGCCGCCGAGGAGGCGCCTCACATCGTCGCGGTTCCCGAGGCTGTCGAGGAGTCGGCGGAGGGCGTTTAGGTGGCCGAGACGCCACCTGGGCGCCGTCGGACTCCGTAGCTGCGGATTCCCGAGCATCAGCGTGAGGGACGCGGACGTCGATAGGATGCGCGTCTCGATGCACGCTCGTTCCACGCTGACCCTGCTGCTCGCGCTGTGCTCCGCTCCCGTGGCGGATGCCCAGAGTTCCGCGAGCGGCTACCACGCGCCCGCGCAGATTGCGGAAGAGTTGGCGGCGCTGATCGCTGCCGCTCCGGCGCGGGCACGTGTGCTGCAGTTCCCGCAGCTCGCGGCCGCGGGGCTGTCGGCGATCGAGCTCGCGGCGCCGGGCGAAGTGGATCCGCGTGCACGACCGACGCTGCTCGTGCTCGGCGGGCTCGATGGCGTCTCCTTGGCGGGCTGCGAGGCAGCGCTCAACTGTGCGCGCGCGCTCGCGTCCGACGCGAGCCCGCTCGGGCCCGACGTGAGCGTCGTCGTGGTGCCGTGCGCGTCGCCGCAGGCGCTCGAGCGCTACCTCGTGCTCGGACGCGGGGACGGAGGCGATGCGACTCCGGTCGATCGCGATCGCGATGGCCGCAGCGACGAAGATGGCCCCGATGACGTCGATGGTGACGGACTCGTGCTTTCGATGCTGCTCGAGGATCCCGCAGGCCGCTGGGTGCTGTCCGACGATGAGCGCTTCCTCGTCGAGGCGCGTGCGGGCGACGCGCCGCGGCTCTCGCTCGTCCCCGAAGGGCGCGACGACGATCGCGACGGTGCCTTCAACGAGGACGGCCCCGGCGGCGTCGTGCTCGAGCGCAACTTCCCGCTCGAGCGCCCCGCGGCCGATCCGCTCGCGGGGCCTCTGCCCCTATCGCAGCCCGCTTCGCGTGCGCTCGCCGATTTCGTGCTGGCGCGCAAGGTCTTCGCGGTCGTGCTGCTGCAGGGCTCGCACGGCTGGCTCGCGAGTCCGGGCGGAAGTGAGTCGATCGAGCGCTGGGCGGAGCCGGATCGCGGGCTCTACGAGCTGTGTGTCCGCGAGCTGCGCAGCACCACGTCTCGAGCACAATCCGACGTGCTCGCTCTGCGCGCCGCTCGATTCGGAACGGTCGGAGGCGGGGCGCAAGACTGGTTCGCGGTGGTCGCAGGCGCGCTCGCGCTCGAGCTTGCTCCGTGGGGGCCCCATGTCGCCGAACCCGCGCGCGGGGCGACGCTCGACGCGCGTTTCCGTGTGCCGGAGGTCGGAGGCGAAGGCGCGCGCCCGCCGCTGGAGCGCGATCGACGCTGGACTTCGTACCTCGACAACGTCACGGGCGGCTCCGCGTTCGTGGCGTGGACTCCTCATGTCGTCGACGGTGTAAGGGTGCGCATCGGCGGTTGGAAACCGTGGACGATCGAGAATCCGCCGCCGACGGAGCTGCCGCGCGTGCTCGCGGGGATCGAGCGCTTCGTGCTCGCGCTCGCCAAGGGCGCGCCCAAGCTGGAGCTCGAAGTGACTGCGACGCGCGACGGTGGCATCGCGACGTTGCGCGGGCGGGTGCGCAACGTGGGGCGTCTGCCCACTTCGCTCGCGGCATCCTCCGCCGTCGGCGCGGCGGCGTCGGTGACGTTGGAGTTCGTTCTGGAGGACGGCCAGCAGCTGCTCGCGGGGCGCGAGTCGGACGCGCTCCCGAGGCTGGTGGGTGGCGAAGCCTCGGTGGAGCGCGAGTGGGTGGTGCTCACGTCGGCGGACAAGCCGCTGCGGCTGCGCGCGAGTGCGCCTTGGTGCAACGCGGTCGAGCGCGAGGTGCGTCCGTGAGCGGTGCGCTGGTTTCGGCGCTCGCCACCCTCGCGCTGGCGTGGCAGGAAACTCCGCCTCAGGATCCGCCGCAGCCTGAGCCCGTAGCTGCGGGCCAAGAATCCGAGCACGAGGGCTATTGCTCGCCGCAGCGGTTCGCGCTCACTCTCTCCGAAATCGCGACGAAGTACCCCGACTTCGTGCGTGTCGAGAGCTTGGGGAAGAGTGCGTCGGGGTCGGACATTCCGTTGATCACGCTCGCGCGTCTCGAGGGTGATTCGCCCTTGGAACGACCGGCGATGCTCGTCGTGGCGAGCCTCGAGGCCGACGACTTGTTCGGGACCGAGCTTGCGGTGTCCGTCGCTCGTTCCCTGGCGGTACAAGCGCGCCGCGACGAGTCGCTCGCGGCGTTGCTCGGTCGCATCGTCGTCTACATCGTGCCGTGTCTCAACGTCGACCTGCGCGCGCAGGCCTTCGCGGCGCTCGAGTCGGGGTCGCTGAAGCTCGCGCCGCGCAAGGTCGACCTCGACCGTAACTTCCCTGCGGGTTGGGACCCGCTGGGCGAGCGCAGCGCGGGCCCTTATCCGCTCTCGGAACCCGAGGCGCGCGCGCTGGCGGAGTTCGTCGTCGCGCGTCCGAACATCGTGGTCTGCACGCGGTGGCTATCGAAGCAAGAGGAGCGGCTCTCGGGTGAGACCTGGCCCGCTGCGGATCAACAGGCGCACGAGCGACTGTGCGCGGGGCTCGGCGCGCAGGGGTTGGAGGCGATCTCGCGCGCCGGCGGCTCGTTCCTGCGCTTCGCGTACGTCGAGCGTGGCGCTTTCGTCTGCGCGCTCGGCTTCCCATTTCAGCGCGGCGGTCCGCTCGCGCTGCCGCAGGTGGCCGAGCTCGCAGGACTGCGTCGCAAGGCGCTCGCGAGCACCGTCGCGCTCGCACGCGCCTTGCCGCGCATCGAGGTGAGCGCGCCGGTGGTGGCCGAAATCGGGCCCGGACAGTGGGCGATCGAGTTGGAGCTGCGGAACTCGGGGGACCTCCCGACGTCGAGCGCGCTCGCGACCGAGCTCGCGGTCACGCGTGCGCCCGAGCTCGAGGTGCGCGGTGCGCGCGTCGTCGCAGCCGCGCTCGTCTCGGATGGGGAGGCGCGTTCCCTCGCGGTGCGCGGCGAGCGCGTGGCGCTGCGCGAGCTCGGCGCGGGAGAGCGGCTCGCGCTGCGGATCTTCGTCTCAGGCGAAGCGGGTGCGCCGCTGCGGCTCTCGGTCGTCTCGGCGCGAGGCGGACGCACTCAGGCCGACGCGGCCCTGCGCTGAGGCGCCTCAGCGTCGGCCGAGCAGCCGCGCTTCGAGCTTGGGCAGAGCCGCGAGGACGATGCGCGCGGTGCGTGCGAGGCTCTCCTCGCTGCACTTGTCGAGCGTGTCCTCGTGCGTGTGCCAGTACGCGTTCTGAGGGCCGTACTCGAAGTCGATCAGGTCGAGGGCGGGGATGCCGAGCTCGAGGAACGACAGATGGTCGTCGGCGATCGGATCGCGCGCGCCATCGACGTGGGCTCCGAGGCCCTGCTCGCGTGCGGCGGCGAAGAAGAGCTCTTGCAGCCAGCCGGTCGAGTAGGCGTCGCGATGGAAGCGCAGGTCGCGGTCGCCGCACATGTCGAGCACGATCGCGCACTTCACGCGCTCGCGTTCGCCGCGGGCCTTGAGCTGCGCGGCGTGGTGCTTGCTGCCGTAGCGGTTGTCCGGGTCGATCCACTGCGGCCGCACGGCCTCTTCGCCGTCGACGAAGAGGAAGCGATAGGAGACCGCGCGCGGACCCGCGGCGGCGAGGCCGCGCGCGAGCTCGAGCAGCGTCGCGGTGCTCGAGCCCGCGTCGTTGGCTCCGACGAAGGGGAAGTCCATGCGCTTGGTGTCGAAGTGCGAGACGAGGATCACGAGCGGGGACGCGGCGCCGGAGCTTGCGGGCAGGTCCGCGTAGACGTTGGCGAAGTCGACTTCGCCGCGCGGGGTCGGGGCGCGGAACGGTTCGCGCTGGGGCGCGAGGCCAGCTCGGCGCAGCTCGTCTTCGAGCCACGCGCGAGTCGCGTCGAGGGCCGCGCTCCCAGCGGGGCGCGGCCCAAAGCCCACCTGCCGCTCCAGATCGCGCCAGGCGCGCGCGGAGTCGAAGACCGCGGTCGGAGCGGGGGTCGGGGCCCCCGAGTCCCGGCGGGGCTCGGGGGGCGCGTCCGCGGGCTCCTGACAGGCGGCGAGCAGGAGTGCGCAGGTGAGGAGACGGGCGCGGAGGACGCTCATGCCAAGAGCCTAGCCGGAGGCCCGCGCGGGCTCCACGGCGCGGGTGGAACGCATTTCCGGCAGGTGGACGCAAGGCCGCCCTGGCTGCGACCCGATGAGAACGACGCGAAAAATCTTGGCGGGGTTCGCTCCGCCTCGCGGAGCCGTCCTCATGACCGAACCCAGAGAATCCCTGTTCGACGCCGCGCTCGCGCGCCACGATCGCGAGGCTACCCGCAAGCTCGCGTGGGAAGGCACGTTCCGCGAGTACGTGGAGCTCGTGGAGTCGCGGCCTTGGCTCGCGCGCAACGCGTTCCAGCGCCTCGTGGACATGCTCGACTTTTTTGGGAGCGAGCCCTCGCGCGAGCGAGGCGCGAAGCGGCGCTGGAAGCTCTTCGACGATCCGCTCGGGGAGGGGCGCGACGCGGTCTTCGGACTCGACCGCTCGATCGACGAACTCGTGGACACGCTGCGCGCAGCGGCGCGCGGGCTGGGACCGGAGCGGCGCGTGATTCTGCTTCACGGCCCGGTGGGCTCGGCGAAGAGCACGATCGTGCGGCTCCTGAAGCGCG